>NZ_JBMXHE010000019.1:0-12321 GCF_053987695.1 Palaeococcus sp. (in: euryarchaeotes) | reverse complement strand
CTCTCATCTTTGCTCACTTTCTTCCAGAACTTCAAACTCTCGAAATCAAACATCCCGCTCACCTCATTAACTACTAAAAGTGTTCAAACTACAATATTTCAGCGCTCAAATTTGACCAATTTAGAAGAGATGCAACAGAATACGTGGAGACTTAAAGGAACCGGATAAATCTGTAAGTTACAAGGATAGAGAAGGAAGAAAAGAAAGAGCTCACTCCTTCTTTACGTGTTTCTCGACGAAATCCTTGAGGATGTCCTTGAGCTTTGGATAGCCGATCTCTTCAAGCTCGTACCTAACCCTAACGGATGGCTTGTTGAGCTTCATAACCCTTCTAAGGTCAATTGGGGTTCCCATGATGACAACGTCAGCGTCGGCCTTGTTGATTGTCTCCTCGAGCTCCCTAATTTGCTTCTCACCGTAACCCATGGCGGGAAGTATAACGCTCAGGTGGGAGTACTTCTTGTAGGTGTCGATGATTGAGCCGACGGCATATGGTCTTGGGTCGATGATTTCAGCGGCGCCGAACTTCTTAGCGGCAACATAACCGGCACCGTAGGTCATTCCACCGTGTGTGAGTGTTGGACCGTCCTCAACGACGAGAACGCGCTTGCCCTTGATGAGCTCTGGGTTGTCAACAAAGATTGGTGAAGCACCCTCAATGACGATGGCGTTTGGATTGGCCTTCTCAATGCTTTCCCTGACCTTCTGGACATCGTCTCTATTTGCAGTGTCTATCTTGTTTATTATGATTACATTAGCTGCTCTAAAGTTGGTTTCACCTGGATGATACTTAACCTCGTGCCCGGGCCTGTGTGGATCTGCAACGACTATCCAGAGGTCTGGTTTGTAGAATGGGAAGTCGTTGTTTCCTCCATCCCACAGGATGATATCGGCTTCCTTCTCGGCTTCTCTCAAAATTTTCTCGTAGTCGACACCCGCATAGACAACCAAGCCTCTGTCGATGTATGGCTCGTACTCTTCCCTCTCCTCAATCGTGCACTCGTATTTGTCAAGATCTTCATAACTCGCAAAGCGCTGAACGATCTGCTTCCTGAGGTCGCCGTATGGCATTGGGTGCCTTATGGCAACCACTTTATACCCCATCTCATGGAGGATCTGGACGACCTTTCTTGAGGTCTGGCTCTTACCACTTCCCGTTCTTACGGCGGTGACGGCTATAACAGGTTTGGTTGACTTAATCATTGTGCTCTCGGGGCCGAGCAGCCAGAAATCAGCACCCGCGGCGTGTACTCTTGATGCAAGATGCATAACGTACTCATGAGAAACATCGGAGTAAGCGAAAACGGCTATGTCAACATCCTGCTCCTTTATTATTTTTTCCAAATCATCTTCGCTTAGAATTGGGATACCGTTTGGATAGAGCTCTCCTGAAAGTTCTGGTGGATATATCCTCCCTTCAATGTCCGGAATCTGAGTCGCTGTAAAGGCAACCACTTCATAGTCCGGATTGTTCCTGAAGAATGTGTTGAAGTTGTGGAAGTCTCTTCCAGCTGCTCCAAGAATTACAACCCTTCTCCTTTTCTTTTCAGTCATCTAAACCACCCCATAAAATATTTCATGCTGCAATAACTGTCTTGATTTTGGCATTTATAACCATTTTCGTTGATTAATGAAAGGATATGGCAAAAATTCTTAGAATATGCATCCCTGGAATGGAAAGTTCTTCGGAAAGGCATTTATCTTCCCGTTGCTTGCCCATGCGTAAGCGTGGGGATACGCAAGGGGAGGCGGGTTAAGTTTAAATACTCTGAAGATGAACGATATAACGACTTGGTAACAGCCGTAAGGCTAGACAGCCCGTAAGGCCTGGTGTGAAAGTAGCCCCCGATTCCGTGAGGATAGGGGGTAGTGGCAGTGTGAACCGGCCAGTGAGAGTGAACCAATGATGAACTCTCACGAAGCTCCTTGCGTGAGCGAGGAGTAGTTCACCTCTTCCACTTCTCTACGATGAGCTTTAAACCGCTAAGAGCCACAACCCTAACCCTCTCTCCCACTTCTGCCCTCCCTTCTTTTATAGTGGCCTTCCAGTATTCCCTACCTATCCTCACAACACCCTCCGGCCTCAGCTCTTCGATCACAATACCCTCTGCTCCTATCAAAGCTTCCTCTCCAACTTCCACCCTCTTTTCGAGGACCTTCCATAAGAAAGGCACGAAGAGAACATCCTTTAGAATGAGAATTGTAAGTATCGTAAGGGATATCTTGAGGGGAACTTTGATTCCTATGGATGGCAGAATAATCAAGAGAAAAAGCATTACAGCAATTTCATCCACCAGAATTCCAGAGAGCTTTAACGCTTTTTTAAACTTACCCATCTTTGATTTGCTCCCAGAGATTTAGTACGGAATTCTTCAAATCCTTCCCATCCACGTTTTTGGGCTCATTATCCATGTAAATGATTCTCTTTCCCTGTGCAAGGGCTTCCCTCGTAACGACATCGACAGCAGCAGCCTTCAATTCAACCAGAATGGATTCGTAGTTACTAAAGTGCTTTAGATCCTCTCTAAGTTTTGATCTATTGGCTAAATTGGGGCTGATTCCAACTATCTCGACATCATAGATTTCTTCCAAATACTTCGCCACTTTTATCGCGGCATCCCTTGGAGACGTGGTGACGAGGAGAACCCTACCTTCAACCTCTTCGAGGGGTCTGGGTCTAAAAACTGTGGTGTGAACATCCGCGTCGGGATTTATTTCATGGATGGTTTTTTTCAGCGCATCAATTTTTTCATTGCTCGCCATGGGTTCTTCGGCCATTGTTATAACAACTATATCGGCAAGCCCGATTCTAAAGGGTCCAAAGTACCCCTTAATGAAGTCGAGCTTCTGGTGAGCTCCGACTAAGGTTATATATTTATCCGCCCTAACGGCTGGAAAAGTCGCTCCGCTCCCCTCAAGAATTATGAGGTTCTTCTCACATGCCTCTGCAATCTTTATTCCTTTTTCGACGACGTCAAAGAAAGAGAATCCCGCCATTCCTCCCCCGCATCTCCTGCATCCAATTGTCAATACCCTTGATGTCAAAGCATCCTCAAAATGATCGGAGGCCGCGTGTCCTCCTTTCTCAACAACTTTAAGCAGCAGCTCCGGGGTTAGTTTTATACTTTCTCCATCTATAATTTCGGGTTCTTTGGGGCCCCCTCGTCCCATCGTCACTATAACAGGGTCTGCAACTTCCTTTAGGGTTCTTGCAACAAAACCGCTAACTCCTGTTTTTCCGATTCTCTTTCCGGTACCTATGATAGCAATGCTGGGTTTTTTAAGGCGTCTCATTCTCTTTGGTTTAAACTCAAAGTCAGCTCCCCGGTATACTATTCCATGCAACATTAGGAATGAGGCTATTCTAAATCTGTCTTCGTAGGTTAAAACAGGTTCATCGCTCAAATCCACAACTTCTTCTATTGGAAAAGCCTTAATGGCTCTTTCAATTGCTTTCAAATAATCATCACCATGAAAAATAATTATACCAAGCTCCCGCTCAAGGTTTTCGATGCTCTCAATTTTCTCCCTTCCTCCTACAAATACCGCACAACACGCATTTATCTTCTTGAGTGCCCACTTTGTTACGGAGGGATAGTGTTCACCATCTATTAACGCCAGACGCATCAAAATCACCATTTAATATTGGTTCTCGAGGTATAAAACCTTTATAGGAGACTAGTAAAATTTCTTAAAAAGCTCTCCCTCTTGAATATAGGAGCGCTTCAGCTTTAGAGCAATCTTAGCCCTTTCGAGCTCCCTTCCCAGATAAAAAGCGTGTCTCGGTGATATTTGAAAGTGCTCAAGGATGGTATCAATTATCGCATTTGGCTCCTCCCCCACGATGGTCAGAATCTGCTCAGTTCCCCTGTGGGCTATAACCCATATCCCTCCCGCTTTCGTAAAAATCCTGAAGTAAACATCCTCAATTTTGACCTCCTTTTCTCTTGCTTCGATTACAGGTGATTTAACTTCATAGTCGATGCTTTCGCTCCTCTTCTCCTTGAGGATGAGTAGGTCAAAGCCCAGATCCTTCGGAACATCAAAGAACATCATATCAAGCGCCCTGCGGAGTTCTTTAATTCCCCCGCGACATTTGGGGCTTACCTCCGTTGTTAAGAGGAGGGATATGTTGAGTTCCGTTGAGATCCCTGCCATCGTGGCATTTATGCCAACGCTGTCTGCATCTATGAGCTCCACAATGTTTCCAACTCCCGCTAAAAGGACATCATCGGGATTTCTTTCTCTATACATATGGAATGCGGTTATGGAGCGTGCTAGATAAGGAATTTGCTCCAGGATTAAATCGGGGATTATTCTCTTGTACCCCAAATCAAGGGCTCTCTCTTTAAGTTTCTCCATGAATTCCACCCTTTCCTTCGGGTTCTCTGGAAAATAACCTTCTTTCTGATTCGTTGGAATTATAACCACTGGCTTCTCCGTAACGAGATTTTCTATATTCCCTTTGTCAATGCTCAGGAACATATCGGCAAATTCCAGAGCATTTTCAATTTCCTTTTCATTTAGAGAATCAAAACTCAATGGTGGATTAAAGCCCCTCTCCTTCAGAGCATCCTTTATTTCTGGAATAAGTTCAATGAAGCCTAAATTGGTCTCACCGCTAACCATACCGAGATCCACGATGTCAGCACCGCTCTCCAGATAATAGATAGCCTTATTGACTATATCTCCAAGCTTCATCTTTGGGGCATCCACAATTTCTCCTAGAATTCTGGTGGGGAAGTCAAAACCCACAGGAAGCTCTCCAATTAAAAAGTTGTAAGGCTTTTTAAGCGCCTTGTCGATATATTCTCTGTTTTGTGTCTTGTTTTTTATGTCTTCCACTCTTTTGAGGGCATCCTTTTGGAAGAGGAGATCAGCTGCCGTTTCTCTGCTCAGCTTGAAGCCTTCCCTTAAAGCCCCAAGCACTTGAGGAAGATCCTGAACATATCTTGGACCTTTAAATGCCGGGATACCCAGTTCTTCCTCTATAATAAGGGTGGAGCCCCTGACGAGCCCGGGGACTAAAATCATGTCGTAATCCTCACTTTTTATCCCCCTCCTTTTTAAGTACCGGAGGATAAGCTCCGGGGTTAAAAAAGAGGCTATGCTGACGGGGGTTACAAACACATCGCATCCTTTCCCATACTTTCTTACGAGTGGCTCCGCCAGCCTTCCAGTTACGAGGAGGATTCTCATGATTTGAAGTTTAATGTAAGGGTATTTAGGAGTTTTGTTTGTTCCAGGGTTCTGAATTCCTGTGAAGAATAGAGAAATGAGGTGGAGAATTCAAAAAGGAAATCAATAGGTTCTGGCAAATCTTGCGATGAATTTTGCCTCTCTTCCGCAGTGGGGACATTTCTTTCCTTCAATCTTTGCCGCTTCTTCGGGATAGGGTATACCGAGCATTTTGGCATCGAGTATCTCCTCCATTTCCAGACCACAGCTCTCTTCGCCGCACCATGGAATCTCCACTATGCCCTTTCTATCCTCAAAAACACGTTTTGCATCCTCCAATGTTTCCACGGGCTTGATGTGACTTTCCAGGAACTCCTTTGCTCTGGTGTAGAGGTTTTCCATTATGGAGTCCATGGTTTTCTTTACCCTTTCAACAACTTCTTCCCTTGAGACACTTTCCTTCTCTAGGAGATCCCTCCTTGCTATAACAGCCTCCCCGCTCTCAACATCCCTGGGACCCACTTCAATTCTTACGGGAACACCTTTAAGCTCCCACTCATAGAACTTCCTTCCGGGCCTGATTTCTTCTCTATCGTCAAGATACACCCTTATTCCTGCGTTTCTGAGTTCTTCCATTATTCCTCTTGCATAGGCAACAACGTCGTAGGGTGAATCCTTCTTTGGAATCGGCACGATAACCACTTGAATCGCCGCTATTGTTGGTGGAAGCACTAAACCGCTGTCATCTCCATGAACTGCCATAACCGCTGCCAAAAGCCTTTCACTCATTCCAAAGGTGGTCTGGTGTGCATATTCATGGTCTCCAGTTTCGGTTTCATATTTAATGTTATAGGCTCTTGCAAAATTCTGCTTGTAGTTGTGCATGGTGCCTATCTGGAGTGTCCTTCCATCGGGCATCATAACTTCGGCGCCGAGCGAATAGAATGCCCCTGGGAATTTGTCCCAATCGGGCCTCTTTGAAACTATATAAGGCAATGCCAGGAATTTTGCAAGCCTGTCAAATATTTCTAAATCCTCTCTAATCTGTCTCTCCGCATCATCAAAGTCTTTATGAGCCGTATGCGACTCGAAAAATCTACTTATCTCTCTAACTCTGATTAAAGGTCTCGTATGTTTAGTTTCATATCTGTAGACATTAACTATCTGATATACTTTGAAGGGCAAATCAGCATGATTTCTGATCCAGAGGGAGAACATTGAGTACATTGCGGTTTCGCTAGTGGGCCTTAGGAGGAGCCTAACATCGAGGGGATTAACACCAGCGTGTGTAATCCAGTAGACTTCCCCTTCGAAACCGGCTATGTGATCCGCCTCCTTTTGGAATTCCGTCTCCGGGATTAGGGCGGGGAAAAGAACTTCATTGTGCCCGGTTCGCTCCATCTCCTTGTGGATAAATGCCTCGATGTTGCGCATTATCTTGAGTCCATAGGGCATCCATATGTTCATTCCTTTAACGGGATATCTCTTATCCTGAATTTCAGCGGCTTCAATGAGCTCGTTGTACCACTCACTAAATTCATTCTGCCATCTTTCTCTCTTTATCCTCACCAGCACCACCTAACCCTAAAAGTGCTTGAAAGCATTTAATTCTTTCGGAGAGTGAGTGCGATTAGTATTGTGGTTTCATTATGGTATGTTGCTCTGGCCGGGGTATCAAAAACCCCTTCCCACAAACCAAAACTTTCAGGGTGATACCTTTTTAAGCTGAAGTATCAAGAAAAATTAGGTGATACTAATGCTCACAGAAGAAGGAAGAGAAAATCTTTTAAAAGCGGGTGAAATTGTAAAACAGGTTAAAAGGGAAGTTGTAAGAATGATAAAGCCAGGAGTCCCCCTCTATGATATAGCCGAGTTCGCAGAGAGGAGGATAGTGGAGCTCGGGGGAAAGCCTGCTTTTCCATGCAACCTCTCCTTAAATGCGTTTGCGGCTCATTATACCCCATATAAAGGTGATAATACCATTTTGAAAGAGGGAGATTACTTGAAATTTGATATAGGGGCACATGTGGATGGTTATATAGCGGATACCGCCCTAACATTCAGGGTTGGCATGGATGACGACGAGCTCATGATGGCGTCAAAGGAAGCTCTTGAAAAGGCTATAGAGGTTGCAAGGGCAGGGGTAAAAATAAGCGAGCTGGGAAAGGCAATTGAAGATACTATAAGGGGGTATGGATTCAATCCCATAGTCAACCTGAGCGGACATAAAATAGAGCGCTACAAGCTTCATGCTGGAATTTCCGTCCCGAATCTTTACCGCCCTAATGATAACTATGTGCTTAAAGAAGGGGATGTATTTGCCATAGAGCCCTTCGCCACAACGGGAGCAGGGCAGGTAATCGAGGTGGAGCCCACTTTAATTTATATGTATGTCAAGGACAGACCCGTGAGGCTTCCACAGGCGCGCATGATTTTGGCATACATAAAGAAGGAGTTTGGAACTCTACCCTTTGCCTATCGCTGGCTTCAGGGAAGTTTTACAGATGGACAGATTAAAATCGCTCTAAACCAGCTCGTTAGAGTGGGAGCAGTTTATGGCTATGCAATTTTAAAAGAGGTTAGAGGTGGGCTTGTATCACAATTTGAGCACACAATAATAGTGGAAAAAGATGGTGTGACGGTAATAACGTAGTCAGCAGTTGTAGCAGTACCTAGCAGTTGTAGCAGAGCATGGCAGCCCTCTTTAGAAGGATTACCCTGTATCCCTTCCCATTTATTATGCGGTAGCTTGAGATTTTGTTCAAGTGGTTTATCCTCCTTCTATCCAGTGCTACAAAGTTCAGCTCCCTCAAAACTTGTACAAAATCTTCCCATCTTATGTTGAGCCATTCTTTAAGCTCATCGTAGAGCTCTCTCTCCACCACGAGGTACTTTTTTCCATTGATCAAATACCTTATTTTATGCTTTGGAATTTCCTTTCTCAAGCGCCATCTTGCCTGCAGGGGCGCCTGAACCTCCAGGATGGCTTTTTCCATGTTCTTTCCCTCCGTGAGCATTTTTAAGACTATCTCAAGTATCATATTTATCCTATCGGGGACACCTATCACATCACCCCTGAGCGCTATTTTTCTTCTCCTGACCTTAATACCTCCCTCCTCCAGAGCCCGCGCTATCTGTGATGTGGTTCCCCTCTTATTGCCACCCATGTCGACAATTCCGCCCAGTATTAGGGCTTTAAAACCAAAGTCCTCCTCACTCAGTTCCTTCTCTCCGTTGGGATCGAGAATTAGAGCCTCATCTATCCCTTTCTCCTTCAAAAATTCCACCGTGCTACCCTCAAAGAGCATGGCTTTTTCAGCGGGCATGCCCTTAAGAATTGATTTAAATTCCTGATTTGCCCATGTTATGGCGTATATATCGCCTATAAGATAATCCCTTAGGGTTCCATAGCATCTCGACACCTGAAAGGCAACTTTCTTCTTCTCCCTTGGCGTATGTTTCTCCCAGTGCATTAAATCTATTATGATATAGGGATACCCCTGCTTTTCAACCTCCCCTCTAAATTCGCCGGGTGTTAGAACAGCTTCAAATCTATCCTCGAGGCTGAGGGGTATGAACGCAAATTTTGAAGGTAGGGTTCTTCTTCCACTTAAGTCCCACGAAAGTGCTGCACCATCCGGGAGCTTCCCTATAAATCCCTTTCCCTCGTAGAGGGCTATGGCGATATCTTGAATAACATCCCCACTCCTGCGTTTTGGAATCCTCTTTGAGAGCGTCCCTATTGACTGGACTCCCCTCTCTTCAAGAACTTCCCTGAGCAGGTCGGCAAGCTTCCTCATGGGCATCACGTTTTGAGGAGACAAAGCCTTTTTAAGGGTTGTGTTTTAAGCGGGGGAGCTGTGCCATAATGAAGCTGAAGGTTATTAGGATCGGGAGATAGGGAAAAACAGCACCATAACCTCCACCAACTTGAGCCACATAACCGAGGGCTAGGGGCCCCGAGAGGTAGCCCAAATCAAAGAACATGGTGTATATTCCTGCTCCAAAGCTCCTGATCCTCTTGGGTAGATCAGCTAGGGCGAGCATTTGAAGGGCGGGCACTGTTAAACCGAACCCCATGCCCAGAGGAATAGCACTCCAATATGACATAGGTGGGTTCTGAGCCTTTAAGAGCATTAAATATGCCAGTAAAAGCAGGGAAAGACCCACCGTAGCCACGGGGATGGGTCCCCTCCTATCTGCTTCTCTTCCACCGAATACTCTCGTTAGAATGCTGAAGCCCCCCATTATGCTCGCATAAACCCCAAAGACGCTGGTTCCAAAGCCGAGAACTTTGTAAAGCGCGGGCAGGAAAGTATACATGGCACTGTAGGCAAATGCCATGAAAAAGAGGGAGAGGGAGGCGGAGATAAATATTAAATCAACCAAAGCCCTGTAGGATGCTTTTTCCTCATGTTTCTCACTAATCATGCCCCTATCCTTTTTATACGGGATTAGAACTAGGGAGAATGCCACGGACGATAGCAAAACCGTTAGAATAAAGGCACTTTGGAAGCCAAGATAATCCGCAACAAAGCCTCCAAGAGCGGGCCCTATAAGCTGGCTTATCGAGAACATGGTGCCCCTCCATCCCAATGTCTCCCCAACTCTTCCAGGGGGTGCTAGGTCAATTGCAGAGGAGAGTGAAGCGGGATAGAAGAAAGCGGATGCCATTCCATGTATTGCTCTCCCTATAGTAAACAGCAGCAGATTGTGAAACATTATGGAGGATATGTAAAGTACCCCGGCCAAAGCCCCAAGGAGAGCGCCGAGCATCATCATCTCGAATTTCCTGCCCCTATCTCCCATAAATCCTCCCAATGGCTTTAGAAGGAGAGATACAATGGAGGATATGGATGCTATTGTGCCCACAATGAGTGGAGTGGCGCCGAAAATTATTGCGAGTGGAGATATAAGAGGAGCAACTAATATGAACGCAAGGAAGAAGAAAAACGTTGAGAGATGCAAAAACCAGATGTCCCTGTTATCCATTCTCTCAAACTCCGATATAAGGCTCTTTCATCTCCTCATTTAAATATGCGACGCTCATGTGCTTTGTGTTCTTCGCAAAGCCGATGTTGCCTCTGGCGTCTATCATTATAACTCCCGCATTGTCAGAGCCGAAGTGTTCTGTTGCAATGCTTATGGCAGCTTCACTTGCTTTTTGAGCGGTCAGTCCAAAGCGAACGAAGTCCACGGCGCTTTTAGCAAGGACGAGCTTTATCATAACCTCTCCAAGCCCGGTGCATGAGGCACCAGCAAACTCGTTTGCATAGGTTCCTCCTCCAATTATGGGCGTATCCCCTATGCGTCCGAACATCTTCAAAAACACTCCTCCCGTCGAAGTTCCTGCAACTACTTCCCCACCGTCAAAGGCAACAGCTCCAACCGTGCTCCTCAAAACTTCGGGGTACTCTCTAATCAGCTCGCTTATCTTCTTCCAGTGAGGGATTTGCCCGTCGTTTAGAAGCTTTTCCCTAAGCTTCTTCCACTGATCTATCCTTTCCTCAGTTGTTGGGTTGTAATCGTTAAAACCCATTAAACGGGCAAATTTAACGGCACCTTCTCCTCCTAAGAGAACATGGTCGGTCTTTTCCATAACCTTTCTAGCAACGCTTATTGGATTCTTAACACCCCATATTCCAGCAACAGCTCCAGCTTCGAGGTTTGAACGCATTATTGCAGCATCCATCTCCACCTTGCCATCGACTGTTAAAACACTTCCCGTTCCTGCATTAAAAAGAGGATTATCCTCCAGAGCTTTCACGGCTTCTTCAACCGCATCCAAAGCCGAGCCCCTCTTAAGCTCCCTCCATCCTGCGAGAACAGCTTCTCCAACACCTTTTTTAATCTTCGGGATTCTGCTCTCATCTCTTATAGTTCCTGCCCCACCATGGACTATTATCGCAACCATGAAAATCACCGTTATTTGATAAACTCAAAAGGTTAAAAATATTATGGAAACGGGGAGACTCAAATCTGCTCCGTTATTCTGAGCGAAGAATCCTTAGGTTATCATAAATTCAAACAGGCAAACAATTTCTTTGAAATTTAACAAAAAACACAGGGCAAATGTTAAATACAACAATACCCAATTTGTAAGCGTAAAATAGGGGGTGTCAAATATGGACAGATTAAGTTTGGGATACCTTTCTTTGATAGTTGCTGCATATATGATAGGACTATCAAACCTGTGGAAGTTTCCGGCACTCCTCTTGAAGTATGGTTTGGGAGGGCTTTTATTTTACATCGTGATTGTGATTACAATGATACCCCTTATAGCAGTGGCGATGGAAAGCACCAAGCATAAGAGGCACGAACTTCTGGAGTACTACTATGAGGAATATGGAAAGCCAGGTTTGGGGCTGACCTTCTTTGTTTTTGATGTGGTGTTGCTCTCCTATTATGCCCTGGTTGGGGGCTGGCCCCTCACCGCGCTTGCTATTAAGGACGTTACATCGAGTTTCAGCGGAAACGTGCTCACGTTGGTAATTGTTTTTGTCGTGCTTCTCTTGGTTCTAATGCATGGAAAAGAGAGAACATTTGATATAATGGTAATTTCAGTAGCTCTAGCTTTCATATCTTTTTTAACCGCCATATTCCTGCTTTACATTAAGATCGGACAGTACAACACAGGCGACATGTTCTTAAAATGGCTGGGGGAGGCATTTGCATGGAAGGGCATAAGCGCTTCGATGATTAGGGATATGTCCCAGCAGGCTGCATATTCCTTGAGCCTTGGTATGGGTTTCTATCTGGTTCTCGGAGAGTTTCTGCCCAATAGAATAAGCTCAATAAAGCTAGCCACCATCGGAGCGCTCTTGGATACTGCCGCATCCATTTTGGGAACAATCCTAATCTCCATGGTTCTGGCATTCTCTCCAGATGTTCCCATCCATGGCACGGCGCTCGTCTTTAAGGGACTCCCACAGGTTTTAAAAGCTGTCAATGCATCGCCCATTTTGTATCTGCTCTACTTTACGCTCTTCCTCATTGCGCTGTCGAGCATGATCCCTCTTGGAGAAACCATAATAAGAGTGTTTGAAGAGCTTTCCAGAAGACCCAGGCAAACTGCCGCGCCCATAATTCTGGCTTCCACATTTGTATTGGGAATTGCATCCGTTGCAGTGATGATTTATGGGG
>NZ_JBMXHE010000018.1:0-8904 GCF_053987695.1 Palaeococcus sp. (in: euryarchaeotes) | reverse complement strand
CTTTTATCCGCTGTTATACGCAACGAACACAATAAGCGTAGTCAGCGAAGGAGCATGCCAATCGCATATCTTCCTCTTCAATCTAGCTTTTTTCAGCAAATCCCGTTTTCGCTTCCTGAAGTCCCTGGATTATCAAGGCAACGCCCAAAGCTATAAACATCCAAATAATAATTCTCGTTCCAATGAAGATTTGCGCGGCTTCCGGACCTTGTGAGTACGGTCCAGGACCGAATTGCCCAGCCCCTTCAAGCATTACGCCATGAGCGATGTTAAAGGTTGCCCAAAAAAAGTGATGCAACCACTCATTGACTACCTCTGCTAACAAACTCAGACCTGCCAGAATACTCCCTGCAATTATTTTCATTTTTCTTTCACTTCTCCTTTTTATCATTTAAATCCTTTGGTTTGACCCATCTGCACTGTGGCTGAAGGCTTTTTAAGCTTTTCCTATCGCCCGAAAGTTATTCCTGCCAGACACGGAATTTAAAGCTTCCTTCATTGAATGCTTTGAAATTGCCGAGGAGGTATGCGTATTCCCTTCCCTTGGAATGCTGAACTCGATTTCAGCAATCCTGCCGAGATACACGTTATCTTTAAATCCGAAAGTTTTATACATACCAACCACCCAGTATATCACTAATGATGATTAAACTTTGGCCAGTGAACTTTAAAAATATGGAGGTTTGGAAATGAACGAGGAGGAAATAATCGAAAAACTCCAAAAATTTGGTCTCACCAAATATGAGAGCCTTGCATACATCACATTGCTGAAAATAGGGCCGAGCAAGGCAACAGATGTTACAAAGGAGAGTGGCATACCTCATACAAGGGTTTACGACGTTTTAAGTTCTCTCCATAGAAAGGGTTTTGTGGACATAATGCAGGGTGCCCCAAGGTTTTATAAGCCTGTAAATCCCGAATTGGTTTTGGAGAAGATTAAAGAGGAGCTTTTAACAAGCATCGACAATCTGAAGGAGCTTTTCATTGAGCTATATCGCTCGGCGCATGGGGAGGATCTGCCCGAGATATGGACAATTCATGGCTTTGAAAATACCTTGGAGAGGGCAGGATATATTATTAGAAGTGCCAAGAATGAGGTTCTAATAAATACCCCGTTTGAGTTCCTTAAACTCTTGAAAGAGGATATAAAAAGGGGAAGAGATTTGATTTTCGTAATTATAAGCAACTTTGAAGAAATTCCGGAATGGCTTAAGAAGGATAACATAATACTGGCAAAAAGTGGAGGCGCCCCATGGCTCATGGCATCCTGGATAATAGGGGATATCGACTATGCACTCTTCTTTGGAGCCCTTCCAAAGGATAAGAGAAAAGAAAAGTTCTACTCCTTCTGGGGCAAGTCGGCAAAGCTCATTCAAAATTACATGCACTGGTTTTATACAATATACCTCGATAACAGCCAGCTGGTAAAGCCTCTAAACTATGAGAGCATAAAGAAGCCCGTAACACTGTTGAATATAAGAACCCTGATTACGGTCTTGAAACAGACAGAGCTCCCAAAGAAAGCCGAAGTCATAGGACGCTCAGTTGAGGACAAATCTGAGATCACCCTAAGCGGAGAGATAGTTGACTATGAGTACACCCCTCTCACCGCCAGCATAACTCTGAAAGATGAAAAAGGCAAGGAATGGAAGATTGGAGGGCTGGGGAGCTATTTTGAGGATGTTGAAGGAGGGAAGTTCATACTCCTTGATTGATTCTTAATTTTTGGAGGTGAGCATATGAAAATATTGATTTTGGGATTCGAATATCTGCCAGTGAAAGTTGGAGGACTTGCCGAAGCTATAACGAGCATAGCCGAGACATTGGCAAACATGGGGAATGAGGTTATGGTGTTCACGCCCTCCCATGGACATAAGGAGGGTAGGAAGGTCGCGAGCTTCGAAGTCCTTGGGGAACGCGTTGAGGTTTATGAGAGATGGCAGAATGGTGTTAGGGTTTTTGCTATAAGTGATCCTGTACTGGACAATAAGGATGTCTACGGTCCCGGATGGGAAGGGCTCCTTAACAAAGTCCTTCGCTTTGCAAGAGGAGGTGTGGGAACTTTAAACCTGCTCCTAGAGAGGGAAGGAAAACCGGATGTTCTCCACTTCCATGACTGGCACACCGTTTTAACCGGAGCTCTTATTAAGAAGTACTTCCAGATACCAAGCGTTTTTACCATACACAGACTAAACAAGTCAAAAATCCCCGGCCACTATTTCCACGAGGCGAACTTGGGGGAGCTGGCTCCTTTCCCGGACATCGACCCGGAGTATGTTGGAGCGTACATAGCGGATGTTGTTACGACAGTGAGCAGGAGCTATCTCTGGGAGGAGTGGGATTTCTACAAAAACTTTGAAGGGAAGGCGACTTATGTTTACAATGGGATAGACTGCTCTTTCTGGAACGAAGAATTTCTGGAAAGCAGAGATCTGCCCAGACACGAGAGGAGAAGAAAGATCTTAGAAAGTTTAGGATTGCGTGATGGAATCGCCTTCATGTTCATCGGAAGATTTGATAAGGGACAAAAAGGAGTCGACACGCTTTTAAGGTCAATAGACCTCCTTGCGAACTCTCATCCCGAGGAATTCTCAGGCATGCGCTTCCTCATAATAGGGAAGGGAGATCCGGAGCTCGAAAAATGGGCTCGTGAGCTGGAGGGCAAGTACCCGGACAAAGTCAAGGTTATCACCGAGATGCTCAAAAGAGAGTTCACAAGGGAGCTTTATGGAAGTGTAGACTTCACTCTGGTTCCCTCATACTTTGAGCCCTTTGGACTTGTTCAGATGGAAGCCATGTGCCTTGGAGCAATCCCCATAGGCTCGGCAGTTGGCGGAATAAGGGACACCATAGTGAGCTTGGATAGAGACAAGGAAAATGCAACAGGTTTTTTGGTCCCTCCAAAGGATGCCGAAGCGCTTGCCAATGCAATTTTAAAAGCAGCAGAGCTCAGGAAGAGGGATGTTGACCTGCTGAAGAAAATGCGTCAGAACGGAAAGAAAAGGGCAAAAGAAGTTTTCACATGGGAAAATGCATGTAGGCGATACTTAAGGGCTTACAAAAATGATATAGACAAGGCAGTTGGCTTTTTGAGGTGAGCTGATGGAGTGTCCCTTCTGCAATCCTCCAAAAGAAGCCCTCCTCTATGAGGATGGGCTCATTAAAATTTTGATAGACTCCTATCCTGCAGGCAGAGGGCATTTACTTGTGGTTCCAAAGAAGCATGCAAAAGAATGGAACGAGCTAACACGAGAAGAAAAAATGGCCATTTTTGAAGGAATGGAGCTTGCAATGGAGAATCTCAAAAAAGCCTTTAATCCAGATGGGTTTAACATAGGAATTAATCTGGGACGAGCAGCGGGACAGACAGTCGAACACATCCATCTTCATGTTATTCCGAGATATGAAGGAGACTCAAAATTCCCAAGGGGAGGAGTTAGGAAGGCTGTTCTGGATATTGAGGATGAGAATCTCAGCTTAAAAGAAAGATGGATTAAAAACAGGATGAGTGAAGAGGAAATTAAAAAATTAAAGGAGGTGTTTGAACTAGAATGAGAAAAGGGTAGAATAGACAAAACTTTCTCCCTCTTCACTCCTAAGTTCCTCAGAATTCAGAATTAGCTTCAAAGATTCTTTCAACCCTTTGTTTACATAAAGGAGAAGTAGAAGCTTCCCATCAACCTTTTCCATCTCTCCATGCGGTTCTATTGAGAGCAGGAGGTACTGGCTCGTCTCTTTCATTATGCTAATTCTTGAAATGCTGAATTTGCCCATGCAGTACATCTTATGGCCATCATGGGGCCAGAAGGATATGATCTCCAAAGTTGAACCATCTAAGAATATATCAACCAGCGGCGGGGTTCTGGAGGCTATTATGGGATATTTAAATCCGCTGTTTACGAAATATAGAAGTCCTCTGGCAGTTCCTACATATATTCCTTTGGCCAGTTTATCGATATATTCGGCAATTACATTATCATAGCTAATGTTCCTAACCGTCTCTTCCATAAATACCACCTCAATACCAAATTTTGAATGTATCTTACTTGATTGCAGAATAGTTATTTTTATGGTTCTTATTTAATATACCTAGGCACTTCCCATATATTAATTTTATGGGGGTAAGGGGGATGCCTTATAATACATAGGTTATGAGGATATTTAGGTAATAACAAATTACTTGGTGGTGAACATGAGAATAGTCTCTGCTGACACCGGAGGAGCATTGCTCGATGGAGAGTATGAACCCATTGGGTTGATAGCCACAGCTGCAGTGCTCGTGGAAAAACCCTTTAGAACAGCATCCCTGAGCATCGTAAAATACTCCAATCCCTTTGATTATGATACGAGCGGTAGAGATGCCATAAAGGATGAGACGCTTCTAGCCCTAAAGCTCGCTAAAAAAGTCAAGCCCGATGTGATTCATTTAGATTCGAGCCTAGGAGGGATACCGGTGAGGCATTTGGATGACGTTACAATCGATGCCTTGAGGATATCCGATAGAGGAAAAGCGGTATGGCACGATATCGGAAAGGAACTTAGACCTATAGTGAAGAGATTTTGGGAGAACACCGGAATCGATGTGCTAGCCGTTGGAAAGAGCAGTGTGGCGGTTAGAGTGGCGGAGATTTATGCAGGGCTGTATTCCACAAAGTGGGGAATTGAATATGCATTAAAAGAGGGCGCTGCAAGAATTGGCCTGCCCAGGTATATGAAGGTAGAACTTAAAAGGGGTATTCTGCGTGGGGAGAGCCTGGATCCGCGGGAAGGAGGGCTTTATGGAGAGATCTTCCCTGAGGTAGAAGAGCCCGTTAGCATAGAGGTTTATCCAAACCCTGTTGCCAGGACATTTATGGTTGTCGAAATAAAGGTTTAGCCCAAAAATTTTCGATTTTTCTCTCTTCTCACCGAGTTATAAGTTTTATATGTGTGAAGCAAACTCCAGATGGTGGTGAAGATGGAAAATGCGGGATCCTATGATTTGGTAGGAGGAAAGCTGGAGGTTCATACTAAAGAGAAAAAGCTTCTCATGGGCAATGAAGCCATAGCCTATGGAGCCCTTGAGAGCGGCATATCCTTTGCCACGGGTTATCCTGGAACCCCATCCACAGAGGTTATCGAGACCATAGCCCACTTAAATCCGGAGGTTTTTGCCGAATGGGCACCGAATGAAAAGGTTGCCCTTGAGGAGGCTGCGGGTGTAGCTTATGCCGGATTGAGAGCCCTAGTAACCATGAAGTGCGTTGGCTTAAATGTGGCTGCCGACCCTCTAATGAGCCTCGCCTATTCCGGAGTTGAAGGAGGGCTTGTGATTCTTGTGGCCGACGACCCAGGACCCCATACCTCTCAAACGGAGCAGGATGACCGGTATTATGGAAAAATTTCATTATTGCCCGTTCTGGAGCCAGCGGATGTTCAGGAAGCCCATGATTTAATAAAATACGCCTATGAACTGAGCGAGAAGTATAAACTCCCCGTGATATTCAGGACGACGACGAGAATAAATCATACTACCTCAGATGTCGAAATCGGGGAGTTCTTGAGTCTAGATAGGAAGCCAGAGTTCAAAAAGGATATAATAAGGTATGTGAGGGCTTCAATGAAGGGGAACCTAGAAAGGCACCGCCTGTTAAACAAAAAGCTTGAAGAGATTAGAGCGGAATTCGAGAGCCTAGAATTCAACTGGATTGAAGGGGAGGGTGAAATCGGTATAATAGTGGAAGGAGCCCCTTACAACTATGTAAAGGAAGTTTTAAAGGATGTAGATGGAGATTTCAGAATCTTGAAACTCTCAACGCCCCATCCCCTCCCAAGAGACCTTGTGGTAAGTTTTCTCAAGGGCGTTAAAATGGCGGTTGTTATTGAAGATGGAGCACCGTTTTTAGAAGAGGAAGTGAAGATTGCAGCCCAGGAAGAGGGCATAACAATCCCGATATACGGCAAGAGAACAAAACATCTGCCCCTTGAGGGAGAGCTGACGCCGAAGCTCGTTAAAAAAGTTCTTCTGAGGGTCCTGGGTAAGGAGACTTATGAATACGAGAAACCCGAGGAAGTTGAAGAAGCCGAGACACTCGCACCTTCAAGGCCACCCACAATGTGCCCCGGATGCCCCCATAGGGGGAGCTACAGGGCTCTCCTTGATGCATTTAGAGATCTAAAGCTCGGACGCTTCAAGGTTCCCGTGCATGGAGACATTGGATGTTATGCTCTATCGCTTCTTCCTCCCTTGGAAGCAATATGGACGGAATATGTCATGGGTGCCAGCATAAGTCTTGCCAACGGCCAGAGCGTGGTTATGGACAAAAAAATCGTTGCCACTATCGGAGACTCCACATTCTTCCACAATGGAATCCAGCCTCTGGTCGATGCCGTTTACAAGAATCTAAACGTTTTGGTTATGATCCTGGATAACAGGACAACTGCGATGACGGGACATCAGCCACATCCGGGAACGGGAGGAAGTGAGACGGGAAGGAAGTTTAATGAGATTGATATTGAGGCGCTTGTAAAGGCTCTTGGAGTCAAATACGTCAAGACTGTGGATCCCTACGACTTAAAAGCCACAAGAGAAGCCATAAAAGAAGCGATGAACATCGATGGGCCCGCCGTGATAATTGCAAGAAGGGAGTGCATAATACCCGTTATAAGGCGTGGTGAGATAGGGAAGATTCCGGAGGTTATAGAGGAGAATTGTACGGGATGCAAAGCATGCATACTCCTAACGGGATGTCCCGCTCTAATCTTCGATCCGGAGAGCAATAAGGTGAAGATCGATCCTCTCATATGTACGGGATGCGGTATATGCAACCAGCTTTGCCCCTTTGACGCAATAAGGTTCCCTTAACCTTTTATCTTTTAGCTTTTATCTCCTTTTTCTACTGTCATAGAAGTATTTACCGTGTGCTTGTGCATATGCTTCCGAGGTTCTCCTGAAGAAGAGGGAGGAGACCAGGGCTATTGTGAGGAGGAACGCTCCAAAGGTCAGTCCGAACTTCTTTGCAGTCACTGCAATCCCCATAATTGGAACTGCGATGAATATTATCACAAGGGCTGACATTACTGCTAGGAGTATCTTATATCCATACCTCTCCATGAAGAGGGAAAAATCCATCTTAATCACCAGTTACTACTTTGAGGGCTAAACTTATATATCTTTTACGGTTATATAATATAGGTGAGGAAATGAAGGTTGAGGAACTCTTGAAAATGGTTGATGAGGCTATAGCCAAAGTAAGCTTGAAAATCGTGGATTCCACAAACAGAATTTTTGAAACTCCTTACACCTCATGGGAGTTCAGCAAGAAGAGTTTAGAGCTTCAGGATGAACTTGACAGGCTCAAAAAGATGAAAGAATTCCTAAAGAGCCGTGATCCTGAGGAAAATGTGGGGATGCTTTTCTCGAAGGAGGAACTTGAAGAAATTCTGAAATACCTCGCATATATGAGACAACTTGATAGCTACGAACCCTGACTTTCATTATATCCCCTTCCTAAATCAAATGTGAGAGGTCAGGAAGCCCTGGCCGCTCATCATATTCAGCGTCCTGGCTTCTCTTCATCCCTCCCCATTCAAAGCTCAAAAACTTCTCCCGGTTTCAGGATGATGACTTTTGATTTGTCCCCTACGAGTTCTTTAAACTCCTCGGGATCCTTTTTTATGGGCGGGAATGTGTTGTAGTGCATTGGAATAACATATTTTGGCTTCAAAAACTCCACGGCCTTGGCCGCCTCCAAGGGTCCCATTGTGAAGTGTCCTCCTATCGGGAGGAGTGCGATGTCTATTCCATAGAGCTCTGCGAAGAGCTCCATATCCTTAAAGACGAATGTATCACCAGCATGGTAAATTTTAACCCCATCAAGTTCAATTATGAACCCGCAGGCCGTTCCTATCTCATACTTGCCGTTGCTGCTCGAGTGCCATGCTGGCACTTGGACGATTTTAACACCATCCACTTCGGTTGGGCCGTAGTTCATTCCTATCGTGGTTATTCCCCGGTTGTCCTCGACGAGGTAATTGGCTATATCGTACATGGCAACTATTTTCGCGCCCGTGCGCTTTGCTATCTCAACGGCATCTCCTATGTGATCCCCGTGGGCATGTGTAACGAGGATCAAGTCCACCCTCTCAAAATCCTCGGGCTTCGCCGCGGCGCTTGGATTTCCAGTCAAAAAGGGATCAATCAAAATGTTTTTGCTTCCCCTAACCTCAAAGGCTGCATGCCCAAGAAATCTGACCTTCACCATCTCAATCACCTCTGGGAATATAATAGCCCGGGTTATTACTTAAGGATTTCGCAGAGCGTTGATATTTTGTGGAACATTATGTCCCTCTATGAACCCTTTACATACGAAAAGGTACACTGGGGGTTTACATACATAAATTACTTCACAAATGTGATATAACTAACAGTTACATTTATCTTTTCAAGCCTCGGGGCGGGGTACAGAACACTACCCAATGAGCCCCTAAACCCCGAAACCATTTTAAACTCTTGCAACGTAGTATAGCCTCGAAGAGGCCACCGGGCCCTCTCAAAGGGGTTTATCGTGCGGGAGGATGACGCCGTAAGGCGTCCACATTCCACGCCGACTGGCGTGGCCGTAAAAACTCTGAAGGGGGACCTCTAAGCGATAACCCCGAGCCGTTTTGCGGTAGGGGTAATGGGTCGAAGACCCGGCCCGCGGGCTGAACTGAAACCGGCAACGGGAGTAGGTAGTGAGCCCGCAAACCTCCCCGTCAATGGCTCGTTGGAACTCTCGCAAAGGGGAGGAGGTCAGCCCTTTAATTTTTATATCACTGATGCCTTTTAATGCTCATTAAAGCCTTATTTTGACATATTGCTGGGCAAAAAAGGTTAAACACGCTCTTTCGGAAAGCTTATATAGACTTTTACCGATATGAAAC
>NZ_JBMXHE010000017.1:0-14579 GCF_053987695.1 Palaeococcus sp. (in: euryarchaeotes) | reverse complement strand
GCTTTTTGCCAGTTTGTTCATAAATGTTCTTTGACCAAGCTAAGAATGCATCATATGTCCATTTATCCGTTCCCTTCATGACATCTTCTTCTGTGAGACCTTCTGGGAGGTACTTGAAGGCCTCTTTGTTAATTACCATGACATATGTGGCACTCATCCATGGAACATATACTTTTTTGCCCCTTATTACGGAGTACTCTTGGAATATTGGTATGAAAGTTCGTCCTTCGAGCTTCGGCATGTCGCTAAGATCCATAAGCCAGCCTTGAGAGTCATAATAATCCATTGCCCCATGGAGATCTCCAATTACACTGATAGTAACCTTACCACTTTTTTCTTCTGCTGCAAGCCTCATGTTTAGATCAGACTGACTTATTGGGATAAGCTCAGCATCAATACCCGTTTTCTCTTTAAATCCTGGCAGAACCGTGTTAAGAAGGAATGCCCTCTCTGCCGGAGGCATTAATTGGGTTGATGCCCAAACAACTTTGCCACCAACTTCACTCGGAGAGGCGGTACTTGATGGTGTGCTCGATGGTGTACTCGATGGTGTTGTTGATGTTTGCCCTCCACCTATACAACCGCTGGCAAATATTGCGGCCGTCAAAACACCCACCAAAAACAAACCCAGCATCTTTTTGTTCATGAAGCTACACCTCCATACTTCAAAGCCATATTCGACGAGGGGATATATAAGTTTTATGATTATGAACTACCTTTTGTAGTTGTATCACATAAAAAATAAGATAAAATATTAGAGTTTAACAACTTTTCCAGTCCTTGAAGATTCATAGGCAGATAAAACGATAATTAAGTTATTCTTTGCGTCTTTACCGGTTATTGGAGGCTCTTTGTCCTTGAGAATTGACTCTATGAATGTGTTAACTATCCCCTGCACATCAGGTCTTTCCCAGTATATCCTTTCCGTCTTATCTTGGTAAACTGCAAAGTCCGGATATGCTGTTCTAACGTCGAGGAAGCCCTCCTTCCCCACAAGGTAGTATTTAATTTCGAGTCCATAGGGATAACCCTTTGGATTCCCCCATCCCGCACTTAGGATTGCCATAACACCATTTTCAAACTCTAAAAATGCCGTTCCGACGTCATCCACGGGGAATCCATATATCTTGGATCCTATGTCCGCAAAGATCCTCTTGGGCATGCTACCCGTGAGCCACAGGAGCGAGTCTATGCCGTGGGGAGCTGTGTCCATAAAACCCCCGCCACCGCTTTTCTTCACATCAAAGAACCAGCTCATATCAAGCCCCTGCAGATATATGGGTGGTTTTACATATTCCGAAATCGCATTAATGTATTCCAGATTGCCTATCTCCCCAGCATCTATCATGCTCTTCGCCTTTATTAAAGGACTCGTAAAGCGCGGGTTAAATGGAACCATGAGCTTTACATCGTTTTTTTCTGCAGTTTTTATTATTTCATCGGCATCCTCAAGTGTTAACGCTATTGGCTTTTCCAGTAATATGTGTTTTCCTTCCTCCGCCGCCCTGATAGCAATCTCCTTGTGTCTATAAGTCTCAATTGCAACATAGACTGCATCCACATTCTCATCCCTCAGAAGGGACTCATAATCTTTATAAAACTTGGCTTTATGCTTTTTGGCTTCTCCTTTTGCAACACCCGAGTTTGCCCCATCCCCCGAAATTGCATAGAGCCTTGCTTTCCTGTTTTCGGCTATCGTTTGACCGTACCTCAACGCATGGGGATGGGCATAGCTGATAATTCCAAAGTTGAGCTTCTTCATTCTTCCCCACCTCCAAACTCGACGGACTTGCCAAGTTTAGCAGACTCCTTTGCCTTCTCAGCGATTTTAAGAGCAATCAATGCATCCTTCGCACTTACTGTGGGCTCCTTATCCTCCCTTATGCACTCAAAGAAGTGTCTTAACTCCCTTTCAAAGGCATCGGGGAACGTTGAGAGAAGCGGTGAAAAGCGGGGCATCTCAAACTGGCTCTTCGCAACACCAACCACTGGGGTGTCCATTGGGGTGTATCTTATTCTTCCGTTCTTTCCTATGATATCGAGGTGGTGGTAGAAAACGCCGTAGCGCGCTGGATAGGGATAAGCCCAGCTCACTTCCGCTATTCCAAGCTTTCCTCCCTCAAACTTTATCATCATTACAAAGTGGTCATAGGTGTTTCTTTCCCGAGCTTGCTCTTTAATCATTTTTCCACTTCCAAAGACTTCCACGGGCTCACTTTCAAATAACCACCTCAAAAAGTCTGTAACGTGAACTCCAAGGTCAAGGGCAACTCCACCGCTCTTGCTCTCATCCCAGTACCAGTAGTCCGAGGGGAAGGGAAGTCCTTGAACTTCATTCTTCTTTATCTGCATTGGCAGAATGTTTCTGTTCTTTATTACATCCTTAATCTGAACCCATCTCTTATCGAACCTCCTAACATGCCCAACGAAGAGCTTTAAACCTTCCTTTTCTGCGACCTTAATCATCTTTTCAGCTTCTTCTGATGTTAATGCTATGGGTTTTTCTATAATGACATGTTTTCCCTTTTTTAGTGCTGCCAAAGCGAGTTCTGCGTGGGTGTAAGTGGGAGTTAGAATTTCAACAACGTCAAGATCCAAGTCGAGGAACTCATTCAAATCCACGAAAGCTTTTGCATTGAAATACTTTGCGCCTTTTACTGCCCTCTCTTCATCCACGTCCATGCAAGCTGCTACTTTAATGCTTTGAATCTTCTCCAAGGCAGGCTTGTGGGCCAGGTTGAATATGTTTCCACATCCAATAACCCCTACTTTAAGCTTACCGTTTGCCATGGGTATCCCCCAGTATAAGGGTGGGGGAAAGGTATATAAGTTTTATCTATTATAAACCACTTTAGATGGTTGTATGTGGCACGCTGTTCATGCTTATGAGGAAGTATGAGGAGAAGTGGAGGAGTGTCAGGAAAATTGAGTCTCGCTTTATTTTGCTAAGACGGCGGATTTCATGGAAAAAACAGGGGGAATGAGCACTCTGGAAGCGGAAGAGCTTATAAGGGAGAGGGCGAAGGTGTTCTTGGAGGAGAAGGACTACCTTCTGGAGCGCTGGTAAAGCTCCCTCACCTCCCTCATCAACACTACCTCCTCCAATTTCGGAACGCTCCATGCTCCCCGCTTCATGGTCGAGAGCGCGGCTATTAGGTTTGCAAAGCGGCCTATTCTGTAAAGCTCACCCTCACTGAGCTCAAGATTTTTAATTTTGTCCATGTGGTGGAGTGAAGCCAGAAGTGCTGCCATATATGCGTCTCCGGCCCCTGTGGTATCCACGGGCTCGACTCTATACGCCGGCACCTTAACCTCAATTCCTCCATGGATGAGCTCGCTCCCCTCGCCTCCCCGTGTGACCGCGAGAAGCTTGAAATCAAAGCCTTCAATATCAATTCCATTCTCTTTGAGGAATTCAAGCTCTCCATCTCCTATTTTGATTATATCCGCCAGCTTCAATGCCCTCTCAATATCTGCGAGCATATCATCTTCCCGCCCGCGCCACAGGTCGAGCCTTATGTTAACATCATAGCTTTTCGTAATCTTTTCCCTTTCCAGTATCTCGAAGAGGGTCGAGCGGCTCGGTTCCCTTGCGAAGAGGACGCTTCCAAAGTGGAGGAGCTCTGCACTGAAGGGCTTTACATCCTCAGCCTTCAGGTTGAAGTAGGCAACTCCATCGTAGAGTATGAACTCGGGCTTGGCTCCTATGAGCTGAACGAAGACCACTCCGGTGTGCCTTTCCCCATCGAGTGCAACGTAAGATGTGTTCACCCCTTCCTCTTCAAGCCTCTCAAGGAGGAAGGCTCCAAAGGGATCCCTTCCAACTTTGCTTATTAGTGCACTCTCCACACCCAGACGGGACAGTCCAACGAGGACATTGGCGGGAGCACCGCCGGGATGCTTCTCAAAGCTCTTAACGTCCTTTAGTGCACCTTCATCACGGGCTATAAAATCAATCAGCACCTCACCTATCGCAAATATCATGGCTACCACCGTTAAGAGTGGTTCAGTGATAAAGGTTATATACTTTTTTGGATACCCTTCCCCGGTGATAGCATGCTGGCTGTTGTGACATTCACGGATCCGAGGAAAACTTCCCTGTCTCTGGAGAGGGAAAGGGCACTCCTCAGGAAACATGAGGAATTAATTAACTCCCTTGAAAAAGAGGGCTTTGATGTCCTGGATGTCAATGGAGCGCTTAATAAAAGGGAATGCCTTCAGAAGGGGAGTAACTTCGGGATTGAGAGTAAAGAGGAGGTCTTTGAGGCATCAAAGCTCATAAACTCAAAGGATGTGAGTGGTGTTATTCTCGGTCTCTGGCACTGGACGGAGAGCAATCTTGTAACGCTCCTGGCTAAGGAAGTTAATAAGCCGCTTCTCCTGTATGCGGATGATGATATTTCATGGGCTGGTTCAACATGCATAACATCCGTGGGAGCATCCCTATGGGAAAGCGCCCTTAACTACCATGCGGTTCATCACACGAGGATTAAAGGTGATGTGGAGAAGGTCAAGGCATGGGGAAGGGCTGCTGAAGCCGTATCGAAGCTCTCAAGGAAATCCCTCCTCCTCTGGGGCGCACCCTACACCCTCGGGATGGAGCACCTCATGGATGATCTGCCGAGATTAAAGCGCTTTGTTGGAGATTTTCTGATTTTGGGACAGTATTTGATAGTTAAAAGGGCGGATAGAATGCTGAACGATGAGCGCGTTGAGAGATTTTTTGAGTGGTTGAAGGAGAAGAGCAAAATCAAGTTCGACAGCTCCATGCTGACCCGGGAAGTCCTTAAGAGGCAGATAGCCCTATATCTCGCGGCGAAGGAGATTTACGAGGAATATGGAGATGAGGTGGCAGGAGTTTCAATAAAGTGCCAGCCGGAGCTGAGCGAGGTCTATGGAACCACGGCATGTTTAATACCCGCATTCTTCCCCTTTGGGATGGATGCCTTTGGGGATAAAGAGGTTATTCCTGCGACGTGTGAGGGCGACGTTAAGGGAACCATAAGCTCCGTGATGCTCTTCTATCTGAGCGGCAAACCTCCTCTATTCGGGGACATAAAATACGTGGATGACGAGCTCATTTTAGTGGCAAACTGCGGTGCATCCTCTCTCTACTATGCAAGACTGAGCGAAAACCCGGAAGAAAACTTAAGAGCCACCCTAATTCAGGGACAGTGTCAGGGAAAGAGTGGAGGAGCCCTCACATACAGAACGCCCCCATCACAGTTCACGGTTGCAAGGCTCATAAGGATAGACGGCAGGTATTACCTCCTCTACTTCCTGGGAGAAGGAGTTGAGATAAGCGACGAAATTGAGGGAAAATTAAAATGGGGGAAGCAGTGGCCGCACACAGCTGTGAAGAACCCACTAAACAAAAACACATTCCTAAGTGTGATGGGGGCAAACCATCTCTCCATGGTGCCCGGAGACTTCAGGGAGGAAATAAAGTTCATCGCAAAACTTTGGGGAGTTAAAGCTGTAAATCTGGGGGATGAGATAGAAGTCAGGGAATTTTTAAATGAAATTTGAGGGATGGAGATGATACTCTCCTACAACGGTGCATTCGTGGTTTCAAGGGAAGACGGAAACATGAAAGGGAGATTCGACGGCTTTTACGTTTTTGATACGAGATTCCTGAAGGATGTGGAGCTCAATTTCCCGGATGTCAAAGTGGTTCCCCTCGGAGATGTCAAGGAGAGCTTCAGGAGCTTCCGTTCCCACTTTTCTCTGGAAAAAGATGGAGTTGAGGTCGTTTTTATAAGGAGGAGGGAAATCCTTGAAGACTGGAGTTACAGGGAGTTGCTGTACTTTCACAATACATCCCAAAGTCCCGTCTCCTTTGGGCTTTCCTACTCCTTTAAAGTTCCCGCGGAGGACATATTCGAAGTCAGAGGATTCGGAGGAAAGAGGATAGCGAGGAATATAAGGAAGGAGGGAGAGGAATATATCTATGAGGGGCTGGATGGGGTGAAAAGGAAGCTGAAGGTGGAGAGGAATTTGAAGGAAAGAGTCAATCTTGCCCCTCTCGAAAAAGCCGAATTTTATATAATATTTAAGCCCTCCGTCTCAATGGAGAGATTCAAATTTTCCCTCGAAAATCATCCGGTGAAAATCCGGAATCCCATTCTAACAAATTTAAGGTGGTTGAACAGGGTTTTTGATGTTGCAGTTGAGGATATATCTTCCCTCAGCGCCAGGACAAACTATGGGGTGGTACCATTTGCAGGTCTTCCCTACTTCGGCTGCATCTTTGGCCGGGATAGCATAATAACCTCTCTCTTTCTGCTTCCCTACTTTCCCGAATATGCAATAGGAACACTGAAAGTTCTTGGAAAAATTCAGGGGGAGAAGGATAACCCAAAAAGCGGTGAGGAAAGGGGGAAGATTCCCCACGAATTCAGATTTGGAGAACTCTCACAGGCGAAGCTGATGCCCTTCGCTCCATATTATGGAACTATAGATGCAACTCCCCTCTATTTAATGCTTGCCGCTGAATATCTGAGATGGACAAGGGATTACAGGGGCGTTGAGGAGATAAGGAAGCACATAGATCTGGCCATTGAATGGGTTTTAAAGAAGCTCGATGATGGATACATCCGCTACGGAGAAGGCTCGCTGAAAAACCAGGGGTGGAAGGACTCAAAAGGAGGGGTTCCCACAGAGGAAGGGCTTCCCACATCATATCCCATAGCACTCGTGGAGGTTCAGGGTTATGCATACAGAGCACTCATGGATATGGCGGAGCTCGAGCTTAGCGATTACGACTCAAAGATGCTTAAAAGGGAGGCATCAAAGCTCAAAAAGCGCTTTAACAGGGATTTCTGGATGGAAGAGGAAAAATTCTACGCTCTTGCCCTGAACGGGGAGGGAAAACCTTCCAGAGTTATATCATCAAATCCGGGCCATCTGCTTCTAACTGGAATAGCTGAACACGAGAAGGAAATTGTGGAGAGGCTCTTTAGGGAGGACATGCTTTCAAGATGGGGCATCAGGACTCTGAGTTCGAGGGAAAAGGCATACAATCCCTTCAGCTATCATGCGGGGAGCGTCTGGCCCCATGATAACGCGATTATAGCCCTCGGGCTGGCAAGGGTAGGAGAGAAGGAGAAGGCTTCAAAACTTGGCTTCTTGGTTTTAAGTGCGGCACGCCTCCTTCCAAATAATCAGTTACCGGAACTCTACAGCGGGGTTGATAGCGATGCACCACTGCCCTGTCCGAGAGCCAATGTCCCTCAAGCGTGGAGCGCCGCAAGTGTTTTTGCCTTCCTCACGGCAATGTTCGGCTTTGAAAAGGGGAGCCGGAGCATTGAGATAGGAGGCAGGAGAATCACAATCAAGAGGATTCCAACACACTTATAAAACCTCAAAACCGACTAATGGAGATGGCAATGAGATGGACAAAGCTATTTCCCTTGCTCCCCCTCTCTTTCCTGGCAGTCTTCTTCTACTTTCCTCTGGTTAGTATACTCTATGAGGGGCTCTGGGACAATGGGCTCACCCTGAGATATATCCATGAGGTTCTGTTAAACGACTACCATAGGGGAGTGATATATTTCACCTTCTGGCAATCCGCGGTTTCTACACTCCTAACACTCGCTCTGGGGCTTCCCGGAGCATACATATTTACGAAGCATGATTTTCCGGGCAAGAGATTTTTAAAAGCCCTGCTAACAGTTCCTTTTGTCATGCCGAGCATAATGGTTGCCCTCGGCTTTCTCCTGCTCTTTGGAAAGTCGGGATTCTTTGCCCGGATTTTTGGAAGGGATTTGGGGATTCTCTACTCGTGGAAGGCAATAATTTTAGCCCATGCATTCTACAACTTTCCCGTTGTGGTTCGAATGGTATCATCCCTGTGGCAGAGGATAAACCCCCACTACGAGGAAGCAGCGTTGAGTTTGGGGGCGAAGGGTTTCACACTATTCCGCAGGGTCACCCTCCCCATGCTCCTTCCTGCCATTTTTGCATCCTCAATGCTTACATTCATATTCTGTTTTCTCAGCTTTTCGATTCCATTAATATTGGGAGGTTACCAATACGCCACTCTCGAAGTGGACATCTTCACGAGCATAATGACACTTTTAAACTTCAAACTGGGCTCCGCTCTAGCGATAATCCAGATAACATTGAGCTTCACCTTCATGTATTTCTACATCAAAAGCCTCGATACGTATGCAAAGGCTGAAGAGCAGAAAATTTTTAGAACTCCCCAGCCCCTTGAAGCGAGGGACTTACTTAGCATTAAGGGCATTTTAATAGGAATTTACTCCCTGATCGTGCTGATCTTCATTGTAGCACCCCTACTGGCTGTTGTATATTACTCCTTTACCTATGGAGGAAGCTTCACCCTTGAATGGTATAGAAGGGTCTTTAGTCCGCAATACAACCCAATCTTTGGAGCAAACAGCCTGACCGCAATAAGAAATTCCCTAATCTTCGGTTTCTCAACGATCTTTCTCTCAAGCCTTCTGGCGTTAAGCGTTGCTTACACATTGAACCGCTGGAACTTTAAAGGCAAACACATCTTTGACGCTCTTGTAATGCTCCCCTTAGGGTCCTCGGCGATCACCTTGGGCTTGGGATATATAAGAGCCTTCCATAAGGAGCCCTTGGAACTCTTAGGAAGCCCATATTTGATAGTATTTGCCCACACGATAATAGCATACCCCTTTGTTTTAAGGGCAATATCAACGGTTCTCAGGAAGCTGAAACCAAATTTAAGGGAGGCGGCTCTAAGTTTGGGAGCGAATGAATGGAAGGCTTTCCTTAAAGTGGAGCTCCCCCTCATATTCGGTGGAATAATTGTGGGGGCGATATTCGCCTTTGCAATGAGCATTGCTGAGCTCGGAGCCACATACATGCTTTACAGACCTGAGTACACCACCATGACGATAGCCGTTTACCGCTTTTTGGGCTCCAGACAGTTTGGACCCGCCGCGGCAATGTCCGTTCTTCTTATGCTGGTGAGCATGGTTGCCTTTTTGGTTATAGAAAGGGTTGGTGAGGAGATATGGTGAGGGTTGAGCTCAAAGGGATAAAATTGGAGTGGGAGGACTTTCAGCTTGATATTCCCCATTTGGAAGCAAAACATGGAGAATTTCTAACGCTCTTGGGACCGAGCGGATGCGGGAAGACGACGACGCTTAGAATCATCGCAGGTTTTGAAAAACCGGACTCCGGGGAAGTCTATTTTGGGGATCAGCTCATCAATGATGTTCCACCCTATGAACGGAACATTGGGATAGTTTTTCAGGATTATGCCCTTTTCCCTCATATGAATGTCTTCGAAAATATAGCCTTCGGTCTCAGAATGAGAAGGATTCCGAGAGCGGAGGTGGAAAGAAAGGTTAAACATGCCCTTGAGATCGTTGGATTAGAAGGTTTTGAAAAGAGATATCCCGAACAGCTGAGCGGTGGCCAGCAGCAGCGCGTGGCGCTGGCAAGAGCTCTGGTTATAGAACCAAGGGTTCTTCTCCTCGATGAGCCCCTCTCAAACCTCGACGCAAAAATAAGGGAGCGGCTTAGGGGGGAAATAAGGAGGATTCAGAGGGAGCTCGGAATTACCACAATTTACGTTACTCATGATCAGGAGGAGGCTATGGCGATAAGCGATAGGATAGCCGTGATGAACGTGGGCACCGTGGAGCAGGTGGGGAAACCATTGGAGCTCTACTACAAGCCGAAAAGCGAGTTTGTTGCAAAGTTTTTGGGACTTTCAAACATACTCGAGCTGAAAGCGAAGAACGGAAGAGCCGAATTTGGGAGCATGGTTTTCAACGTTGGGATCACGGGCAGCGTGAGGATTTTCTTCCGTCCGGAGAGTGTTTTCATTGAAGAGGGGGAGGAAGGAGAAGTTCTGGACTACGAACTCCTGCCTGGGAGGATAAGACTAAAAATAGAAGTTGATGGAAATATAATCACTGCAGAACGTTTTCTGAGCGAGCTCCCCTTTGACGCCAGCAGAATTCCAAAGAGAGTGGGGATTCGGATAGTCTCCTATTCCCTTCTGTGAATTTTAACATAAAAATGTCAAAAAAGTTTTAAAAAGTCCGCCCATTTTATCATTTTTGTAGCAATTTCACAGGAGGTGCTCTCATGGATGCTCTAAAGGATGTGGAAGTGAAGAGTGGTGGAAACTGGTTTGAGAGGTATTTCGAGTTCGACAAATACAAAACGGACATGAGAACCGAGATTTTAGCAGGTATAACAACCTTCATGACCATGGCGTATGTACTCTTTGTTAATCCTGCAATTTTGAGCGATGCCATTGGAAAGGAGGCTTTCAACTCACTTGTGGCTGTCACCGCATTGGCTGCCGGAATGAGCACGATATTAATGGGGCTCTATGCAAAAAAACCCTTCGCTTTAGCTCCCGGAATGGGTTTAAACGCTTACTTCGCCTACAGCGTTGTTTTAGGGATGGGTTACGATTGGCGTGTTGCCCTTGCAGCCGTTTTTGTTGAGGGGATACTTTTCATAATACTTAGCATCACAAAAGTGAGGAGCGCTATAATTCATGCAATCCCCTTAAGTCAGAAATATGCCGTTGGGGCTGGAATTGGACTCTTCCTCACACTCATAGGCCTCAATGATGTGGGGCTTCTGAGTGCTGTAGTGAAGGATGGGGTTCTCCAGTTTACGGCTCTCAACGCCCCTGCTCTAGCAACAAAGCAGATACTTCTCTTTTTCTTTGGGTTACTCTTAGCAGCAGCTCTAATTGCCCGCCGCATTAAAGGTGCCCTTTTAATCTCAATCCTTGCAACCAGTGCACTTGGATGGATTACCGGGGCAGCACCATGGCCAAGCCAGCTCTTTTCGACACCAAACATAAGCTACACATTCATGAAGATGGATTTGAGGGGATTGCTTAATGTGGGAGCATTTGGTGTCGTTTTTGCATTCTTCATGGTGGATTTCTTTGATACGTTGGGAACGGTCACGGGCTTGAGTGCAAAGGCGGGCTTTTTGACAAAGGATGGAAAAGTGCCCGATGCGGAAAAGGTTCTCCTTACAGATGCCATTGGAACAACGTTTGGTGCGGTCTTGGGAACGTCAACGGTTACCACGTATATCGAGAGCGCTGCTGGAATTGAAGAGGGAGGAAGAACGGGCATGACCCCTCTCGTCACGGGCTTCCTCTTCCTAGCAATAGGTCTCTTTATCGCGCCTTTGGCAGGAGCAATACCCGCCTTTGCAACCGCACCGGCATTGGTGATAGTTGGTTACTACATGCTCAGCGCAATCAGGGAGGTTGATTTTGCAGATCACACCGAAGCCATCCCCGCATTTCTCGTTTTGATAACAATACCCTACACATACTCAATAGCCGATGGAATAGGGATGGGATTCATAAGCTACGCGATAATAAAAGCATTGAGCGGAAGAGGAAAGGAAGTGCATCCTCTGCTTTATATCCTGGCTGGAATCTTCGTTCTATACTTCCTCTACCTTGGAGGAGTTTTTTAATTCCAATTTCTCCTTTTTCTGCTCTTTTTATGAACCTTTGCAGTGTTTATGAACTGTTTTATCATGGGGCACTTTTTCTAGATTCCACTTCCTCCTGTTTCTCTTTTATGAACTGTTTTATCACATAGGGGCACTCTTCCTGGACATACTTGGCAAACTCTTTGATTCTGTTTGCAGTTATCTCATGAACATAGTGCTCAAATTGGCATGCATCCTCTTCCGCAATTTCGGGAGGGATTCCCAGAATTTCCGTGAAAAACTGCATCAAAAGTACGTGCTTTGAGTAGGTATTCTCAGCAACCGCTCTGCCTTCGTCGGTTAGGAGAATTCTATCATATTTTTCGTAGTGCACTAAACCCTTCTCATGAAGTTTCTTTAGAGCATCAACAACGCTTGGGGGTCTTACCTTCAGCATTTTTGCAATATCCTTAACTCTTATTACGCCCTTATTCTTGTACAGCATGTACATGGCTTCTAGGTACTCCTCCTCTCTCTTCGTTATTTCCACCAACCTCACCATATTAGATTAACCTAAATAATTTAAGTACTTTTTGGTGCTCCGCGCGGCTCCTGGTTGAGTTTGATAGTGATTTTGGAGCTAGAGTATTGGAACCGCTGTATTATTACAGCGGTGCTCATGAGAAAAACTTTTAAACATAAATTGGTTACTTTGAATCATGGTTAGCAGAAGAAAAGTGGTGTTAGTACTGCTGTCCCTAATGCTCTTAGTTTCACTGAAGATTATTGGAGAGAACGTGGAGCCTAGAGAAGTTAAGAATGCCACCAAGGGCGACATAATAGAGTTTAACGGGCTATGTGTCTATTCCAGGGGAGAATTCAGCGTGCTCTCAAATGGCAGCATCATATTGAAAATCCCCAGAGCCCTGGAGGAAGGGGAGATATACACCATAAGGGGCAAGCTGCTGGATGGAGAGGAGAATTTTGTGCATCCCCTCAACATAACAAGGAGCTCACCCGGCTTCTCCATGGAAACCCTAAATGGGGCTTACTGGGAGGAAGGATCAAAATGCTACATATTCAAAGATGGAGAGAGAATTCGCCTCAACAGATGCATTGAAGTCCAAAAGGGCTATCTTGTCGAAATGAAGGGCATATTCTACGGAGACACATTTTACATCGTGGGTTTTGAGCCAAAGGGGAGATTGGAGGAGCCAAGGGATGGTTATCCCCTATTCGTCGAGGGTGTGGTCCTCTACAACAGAACATTCCTCACGCTCTGGAACGGGAGGGAAGAGATTAAAGTCTATCCTCCCTACGGAATCTCGGCACCGTTGGGAGCACGGCTTCAAGTGCTCGGAATAGCAAGGCTCCACTCAACACTCACCCTCTACGTGAACTCTCCCGAAGATATTAAAATAGTGAGAATGGCGGAGAAGAAGCCCATAGGGAGGGAGAGCGTTGGGGATATTGCCTTTGGAAATTGTCAGATCATCAGTGCTTCCACTTATCTACGGCTTAACTGCACGCATTTGAAGCTCTACAATGGGAAGGGAAAAATAGGGGATATTTTGAAATTCGAAGCTCTCAGGAGGAAAAGTTCCCTATACTGCCTCAAATGCACCATAATCCGGAGAAGGGAAGCTCTGGAAAATTCCATATGTACTCCCAAGAAAGGCATAGTTAAAATAGAGGGCAAAGTTTCGTGGGTTAAGGTCTACAAAAACGGATTTGGACTTGCCAACATAACAGATGGAAAATGCTGGGTTCTTTTAAAGCTCAGAAAAAGTCTAAATCTGAGTCTGGAGCAAAATCAAAGCATAAGTGCCTTTGGAAAATTCACAAGGTACAGAGGGATGCCCGCCTTCGAGATAGCCTCGAGGGATGACATATGCTTGAAGAATTCTTCCTGGGGATCCTCGGAGGGACATTAAGCGGGATAACCCCCGCACTCCATGTGAATACGCTGGCAACCCTGTTGCATGACATCAGCAAAGCAGACTTTAATTTCGTGTTTTTGATATACATAATGGGACTAACGCACACATTTTTGGATGCCATCCCATCCACATTCCTTGGCATCCCCGAAGAGGAGACCTCTCTATCGGTGCTTCCTGCCCACCGCCTCGTGCACCAAGGAAAAGGGCTGGAGGTAATAAACATAGCCATAACAGCGAGCACTCTGGCGTTAATCTTTGCTCTCCCACTGCTGCCCCTCTATCTAAAGCTGGCCCCTCTCTACAAGCCGGAGTTTGGAAAGCTCTTCGTGCTGATCCTATCGCTCTTTCTCATCCTTACTGAGAGGGGCATCAAAAAAATCCATGCTCTTTTAATTTTCATGCTATCCGGGGCACTGGGCTTGATGGTCGATGCCCTGCCTCTGAAGGAGCCCTATTTTCATATATTTGTGGGGCTTTTTGGAGTTCCCGCTCTGATAGTTGGAATGGAGAACCGGAAATTCGAAGTTGGTGAGGGTGAAATCGAGATATCAAGATGGAGAATTTTGAAGTTCTCGTTTCTCGGAACTCTTCTGGGCGCCCTGGCTTCTCTTCTCCCTACGTTCACATCATCGCAGGCGGCACTCATGGGGAGCTTTCTCTCAAAGGATGAGCGCTCTTTCCTGACCATAGCCTTCTCCGTCAACACCGCAAACTACTTCTTCTCAATGAGCAACTTTTATCTGACCGGGAGAACGAGGAATGGAATTCTAGCACTCATCAGGGAATCTTACCCAATTTTAAGTCAAAGGGAGTTTTTAATACTCATATTCGGGAGCTTCTGTGCTGCAGCTTTGATAAATCTCTATGGATTATCCCTGGGGAGAGGGATAGGGAAAGCACTAACGGGAGTGGATTACAGAAAGTTGAACATCTCTATATTATCAGCTGTGTTCATGCTCTCCTTCTATTTCGATGGCATCTTTGGAATATTAACCCTTATTGCCGCAGCATCCGTAGGATACACCGCTATAGAACTTGGGGTCAAAAGAACGAACTGTATGGGAGTTTTGATGCTTAGAATATTGATAAAATAAAGGAAGATCAAGGCTTATATCCATCTGCAATCTTCCTGAACTCGACATAATCCGTAACAATGCGTCTGCCGTCGAGAGTCTCAAAATAAACCTTCTTTATTTTAACATTCTTGAGGGATTTGTA
>NZ_JBMXHE010000016.1:0-2182 GCF_053987695.1 Palaeococcus sp. (in: euryarchaeotes) | reverse complement strand
CTTATTCCCGCACTTTCCTGTCCGCGATGTTGAAGAGCCAGTAATGCGTAGTATGCTTTCTTAGGGGCGTTTTCTGTTTTCGCTGCAAATATGCCACATTTTTCCCTCATGAAATCACCTGTTGACATTGAAATGTTGAAGAGAGCACAATTTCCACTGGAACTTTACAGTGTAATGCTTAAAAGCTTTGCCCTTTGATTGACATGAATTTGTTAAGAAAAACCTTATATAATGAGAATTTTAACATTTTTATGGTGAAGACCATGCATGTTTATGAGGGAAAAGCCAAGAAGATGATTCCACTTGACGAGAGGAAGTTCATAATGGAGTTTAAGGATGACGCAACAGCTTTCAACGGTGAAAAAAAAGCCCAATTTAAGGGGAAAGGATGGTTGAATGCTCAGATTTCCACAATGCTTTTCAAGATGCTCGAAGAGAAGGGAATAAAGACCCACTTCATAGGAGTTGCAGGCGATAACAAGCTTATAGTCGAACGCTTGAAAATGTACCCGCTCGAAGTCGTTGTCAGAAACGTCGTTGCCGGAAGCTTGAAGAAGCGCCTCCCCCTCACCGAAGGCACCGAACTGCCAGAACCTATAGTGGAGCTCTACTACAAGGAAGATGCCCTTGGAGACCCCATGATCAATTACTACCATGCCAAAGTGCTCGGTGTGGGAGAAGATGAAATTAAAGAGATGGAACGCATCGCCCTTAGGGTGAATGAAATCCTCAGAGAGTACTTCAAAGAAAAAGGCATTATCCTCGTCGATTTCAAACTCGAGTTCGGCCAGAATGAAAAAGGCGAGATAGTGCTTGCAGATGAGATAAGCCCTGACACATGCCGCTTCTGGGATGCCAAAACCAAAGAAAGCCTCGATAAGGACGTCTTCCGCTTTGACAAGGGCGACCTCATCAACGCCTATGAGGAGCTCTACAGGCGCCTCGTCGTAGAGGCTTGATTTTCATTCCTTTTTCCCGACCTTTAACCGCATTCTCAACTACCCTGGTTCTCTTTAAGGTTATTTCCATAAATCTCCCCAGAAAAAGATAGAGAGAATCTTAAAGACTTATCCCATAGTTCTCTATCCGTATTTCAGGTTCTTCTATCACCTTCCCAATCTCCTGTGCAGGGAAATATCTATTTAAAATTTCAAGAGCATCCTCCTTCTCCTCTCTCGGCACGACGACAGCCATCCCGATACCCATGTTGAAGACACGGAACATCTCCTCAAGAGGGACACCGCTCCCGTGAATCAGCTTAAATATTCCTTTTATCTCAGGCATCTCGAGGGAAAAGCCATATTTTGTAATCCTCTTGAGGTTCAAGAGCCCACCCCCCGTTATGTGGGCCAATCCTTTTACCTCAACGCTCTCCAAAAGCTCCAAAATTGGCTTTACGTAGATCCTCGTCGGCTCAAGGAGATGCTCCCAGAGCTCTCTCCCATCATATTCATAATGAAGCCCATACTTTGGAATCAGGAGCTTTCTGGCCAAGGTCAGCCCGTTTGAGTGTATCCCAGAGCTTTCAATGCCTATTACCGCATCTCCCGGTTTTATTTTCTTCCCGGTTATTACCCTCTCTTTTTCAACAACACCAATAGCAGTTCCCGCCAAGTCGAAGCCGTTTACAAGCTCAGGTAGAACCGCGGTCTCCCCTCCCACAATAGCTATGCCGCTCTGCTTTGCTCCTTCGTATATCCCCTTGGCGATTTCGGCAAAAACCTCATCATCCGGCTCTTTCACCGCTAAATAGTCCACCAGAGCCACCGGTTCGGCTCCAACGCAAATCAGGTCGTTAACGTTCATCGCTATCATGTCAATACCTATAGTGTCGTACTTCCCAACTGCCTCGGCCACCAAAATTTTCGTGCCCACCCCATCGGTCGTCATCGCGAGGTAGAATTCCTTGAAGTCCATCAAAGCGGCGTAGTGACCTATGTCCTCTTTAGGCTCGCCGAGTTTTCCCTTTCTAAACTCAAAAGATGCTTTTGCAAGAGAAATAATTCCCCTTAGGGCTTTCTGGGTTTTCTCATCATCAACACCGGCTTGAGCATATGTGAGCATAATCATCACCAAGATTTGATCTTGTGAAGAGTTTAAAAAATTTGCCATGTTAATGTAGATTTAATGTAATTGTTTTTGCTATCTAAACATTTTAATGTCTAAAAATGATTATAAGTAT
>NZ_JBMXHE010000015.1:0-4804 GCF_053987695.1 Palaeococcus sp. (in: euryarchaeotes) | reverse complement strand
TTCAAGCACAGAGCGAGAGGGTTCATGTCGAGAGAACGTTTAGAGGGATTAGCTATCTTGAGATGGACTTTCAAAAGGCCTTGGAGATCTCCGGAAAGAGAGCCATAGTTGCCGCCGTTGATTACGTTGCCGTTACGGGCAGCTTCATAAGCTCATCATATAAGGTAAACAACACCATTAAAGATTTAATATTAACGGGTACTTCCTCGAGTATGCCCGGCTATGACTTCAACAGGGTTATGAGAGGACAGACCATTGAAAAATGGCTCATAAATATGAGTCAAGAGCTTGGGGAGCAGGGATTTGAAGTTTTACCAAATGCAAGTGTGATAGCAAGCAGTATGGAACTTACAGTTGCACCCCTCGATTCATTCAGGGTTGTCATAAGGGCGAGAATCCCCAACATAACCATTAGGGATCTATCGGGTAGAGTGGTTTACAGCGGTTCAATACCGAGAAGCGGGGATTATATCTATTCCATTGTAAACCTCGAAAATCTCGAGGACTCATTCTTCTCAGCGATGACCGGGGGCAGATACCAGCGCTCGATTAGAGCATGCTCCTATTCATTCCCCGAACTCATTGACAAGCCAATTAAAGTTTTAGAGGGTGAAGGGAAGAGCAGCGAATCCCATGTGCCCGGAGAGCTTATTAGGAATCTGGAGTCGGACAAAATTTACTTCGGAGACACATACATAGGAGCCGGCGCAAAGGCATACGTTTTAACGAATGGCTCGGTGAATCAAACGACCGCGCCCATAATAGTCAACACAACCCTGAATGGAACGAGAATCTCCCCGGATAAAGTTTTCAATCAAGGGGATATGGGGGTTCTTGTTTTTGGGAATGTGAGTGGGAGTGGAAGTGGTAGTTGGTGCTCTGTTTTAGGCGATAGAATTAATGTAACAATTCAAAATAGTGGAGGAAACGATCTAACAAACTTCCAAGTACCTATTTATATTGACAGTTCCCATATCACAAACCCGACTACTTTGAACACATTCTTCACCACAGCAGATTCTGATGGGGATAATGTACCCGTACTCGAGATTTATGATGAGAACTGTAATTCAATTAATTTTTGGGTAGAAAACTGGGACACCTCAAATAAAGAAGCGTTGATATGGGTAAACGTTACAATCCCCGCAAGCTCTCAAATAACACTCGGTATATACTTTGATTCGAGCGGTACGGAAACGCTTGGAGACCCTGATGAGGTATTTGATCTCTACGATGATTTTGAAGATGGTACTTTAGATGGATGGAATTTTGAGGGAGATAGGGGGTGGACCATAACAACTATTAGTTATGAGGGAAGTTATAGTGCCACAAATGAAGATGTTGGAAATAATGAATATGCATGCATGTATACAACAATTAATTTAGCAAGCTATAGTGTATTATCCTTCTGGTGGAAGGTAAGTTCAGAACGCTGGTATGATTACTTGAATTTTTATATAGACAACGTATGGTATGATGGAATTAGCGGCAATGTAAATTGGAACGAGAAAGAGTACCTAATTATGAGTACAGGCCAGCATACTATTAAATGGTGTTATGAGAAAGATTGGTCTGTTTCACGAGGAGATGATGCTGGATATGTAGATTATATCATATTGAGGAAATATGCAAATCCAATGCCAAGTATAATCCAATATTCTTCAATAGAAACAAAACCCTCCCCCTCTCAGGGAAATACAACAACTGCAAGGGCCTATGATATCCAGCCCTTTATCAACTGCATCATGGATAGCCGCTATTTTGGTGTTGAAGACGGTTGGTCGTTCTTCGAGCGCCTTGAGGGAAGCAACACAAATCACAATGCATATGTAGCCCTTGCTCACCAGATGCAGGATGAACTTGGAGTGAAATTTGGAAATCAGTATTATCCAATAGGCTTGGTTAGCTTCATGATACCGCACGCAAACTATGATGAGAAGCTCTTCAACCTCTTCAACACGCTGGGAATCTCTGTGGAAGAAGGACAATCCAGTGTGGATTATTACTTCTTAGATTATTACTTCAAAGGAGGCTCAAAGGTGTCAGGAAGCAGAATATGGGGAATTTCCTATGGGACCATGTCAAGCGGAGATTTAAGCACTATCCCATTCTTTATTGATAATCAGACAGCAACTGCCATATTTGGAAGCCAAGGAGCACAGGATTTAATGACGGGGTGAAATCATGAACCTTGAAGAATCCCTTTACAGGGTGGGTGAGCTTGCGGAGTCCATATGGAAGCAACTCTTAAAATTCATCTTTCCAGAGCCAAAGGAGAACCCTCCGAGATTTAAAGTTCTAAAGAAGATCATCAGAAGAAAGGTCTCCGTTCATGAAATGCTGAGCCTCAAACTCCAGCTCTCCTTTATTCTCTATCTGGTGATAGCACTCCTGCTCGTCCTGTTCACCCAGAATGTGCTCTATTTAACCCTGTTAAGCACTTTATATTTTTTGTACATTAGAGCCCTAATCTCATGGAACCGCCGCTTCTTCATAGAGTACGAACCCTACAGAGCATTTTACTATGGATTAACGGGAATAGCCTTTGCCTCATATCTGGGATATTTAATCATGCGAAGAACCGCGCCCAGCATTTATTATTTCTATGGTTATCTCGTTGCAATATTTGTGGCAGTGTTTCTCTTTAGATACATTTTCAGGGCGAAATACAGAAGAGAATGGACTTATGGAGTTGTCGAAGAGGTTAAGGGGGATTTAGTCAAGATAAGCACTCACGATGATATACGGGCAAATATAAAGCCGGGAGAGTACTGGGTTGACAGAAGCGAGAAGGTAGAGGTGGGAAGTGTTGTTAAGGTGCTGGTCGAAGAGCACATTCTGAGGGGTGCGGTTCCCAAGAGGATTATGGAGGTCTATGAATCGTCAAAAACCTCAACCGAGCCAAAAGCCGAGAGCGATAGTAACAGCAACAGGTAAAGTGAGGTGCATGGCTCCCTTCCATAGGTCTTTACGAATCCTTCCCCGTTTTTGATTATAAGAGGTTCAACTCCCCCGGAGGGGCATATGATTCGTATTCCTCCTCCTTCGAGCTCGCATTCCATGCCGAGTCCCCTGCAGACCCTCTCGATGAAGGAGAGTGCTTTTTCATGGTTGTCAATTTTTATTCTGTAGTAAATCGTGTAGCCCATCTCCCTCACCTACTCTAAGAATTAGTAATGAAATCACAGTTAAAAAGTTTTCGATTTTGCAATCAGAAGTTGTAAAATAGGCGGGTAGAAAAGATTACTCAGAGGGCTTTCTAAGGTCTATTCGGGTTATGCCAAGTTTATCATAAACAGAGTCGGAGCTTATAATCCTCCCACCACAGCCGGCGGCATGGAAGGCATCAAAAACCTTAAGTCCGTACTCCTTCACGTAGATTGCAGCCTTCAGGTAGCGGGTGTCTTCAATACCGCACAGTGCCATGACACTTTAGACGATTTTAATGGGGTCAAGACCATAACGCTCTGCCAACAGGAGAAGCTCAATAAATGTGGCATCCGAGGTCGTTATATCCCCCCTGTACTTCTCAAGTATCTTTCTAGCATTTTCCTTCAGCCAGTCGTCCGGCTTCAAAAGAGCAAGAAAAAAATCCGTATCTGCATAAATCATTTCAGCTCCTCCAGAGCCTGTTTTAATATTTCTCCCTTCAGCTTCTCCGGAGAGACCTCAGGAAGTGATTTCCCAAGCTCTTCAAGTTCTTTCAGGGGATCTTCGGGTTTTGGAATAATTAATATTCCATTTGGAGTTTCCACAAGGTAAACTTCACTCCCCACCTTACTCCTCATGCTCTTTGGAATATAGAGGCGTCCCCTTGAGTCCACTTTTGATATCATTTTCCCACCATAACCTAATTAGTGGGCATAATATTTAAATTTTTCCAAAAGTCCACGCAGCGGTTCCAAAATATAGAAAAGGCTAGAGCTCACCGCAGAGCCTTGCAAAGTTTTTGTAGATCTCGCTTCCCCTTTCGGTGTGTGCAACTTCCGGATGGAATTGCACCCCATAAATTGGCAATTCCTTATGTTTCATAGCTTCAATGGGGCAGAATTCGCTCTTAGCTAAAAGTTCAAACTCCTCTGGAAGTTCTTTAACCTCATCCATGTGGCTCTCCCAGACTTTGAGGCGCTTTGGAATGCCCTTAAATATGTCGTCTTCGTCTAAGATTTCCACCTCAACGAGGCTGTACTCCGCCTTCTCACCACGCCCAACTTTGCCCCCGAAGTGCTTGGCTATGAGCTGGTGTCCCAGACAAATCCCTAAGATTGGCACATTAAGTTCCTCGTAGTGCTCTAGGATTGTTTCACAGTTGCCCGTTCTTTCCAAAGTTGGGCCGCCTGAAAAGATTATGCCCTTTGGGTTCATTGACTTTATTTCTTCTAGGGATGTGGTGTTTGGGATTATTTTAGCTTCAACGCCAAGATACCTCAAAGTTCTCCAGATCCTGTGTACGTATTGCCCGTGGTTGTCCATTATGATTATCATTCCCCCACCTCCAGCGATTTGAAAAACTTTTCCGCCTCTTCAACCAGATAGAAGGCTTTAATACCCGCTTTCCTTGCATTTTCTGCCATTTTTCTATCATTGGTTAAAAGAGTGGCATTTAGAATTTTTGAGGTTGAGATATAGTAGGAATCCGCTGCACGGGAATGAATTTTAAAAGAAAATTCCAGTGCCTCTTCAAAGAATTCAGATTCACCTACGAGAGTCATGAAGTCAAACACATCCATGAATCGTCGAACCTTATCTTCGGGTGTAAAACGCCTTAAGACGCTCACAAACTCAACCTGACATAACTTCGGTG
>NZ_JBMXHE010000014.1:0-2045 GCF_053987695.1 Palaeococcus sp. (in: euryarchaeotes) | reverse complement strand
CTTTTAAGCTCAACTCTCAGGGAGCTTTTGGAGTACGAACCGTGGATTAAGAATGTTGAGGCGATAGAAAAAGCAATTCAGGACGCTTTCTCAAGCGTAGAGCTGAAGGAGGGGTTTGCATTCATAGAGTTCACGAGTCCATTCAATATAATCTCAAAAATCGCGAGGAAAGCGGTTTGGGAAGCTGGCTATGAAGGGGCAATCGTGGTAAACAGGGATTTCCACGGGAAAAGCCAGATATACTTTAGAATCTCCTCCAAGCTAAAAGAGAGGATAAACATGAGCGAGATTATTGGTGCTCTCAAAGAAAAGGGTTTCAACGCGGGTGGAAAGAGTGAGGTTTTGGGCTGCGTTTGCGAAAGGGATAGAATAAGCGAAGCTTTAGAGATAATTAACTCTTATCTGGGGTGATTGAGATGGAAAACGTTAAGAAAGTCTTTGTTATCGGTTTGGATTCAGCTCCTCCAGAGCTGCTCTTCGATAGGTTTTTGGATGACCTACCAAACATAAAGAAGCTCTTGGAAAAATCAATTTACGGTCCAATGCAGAGCACAATCCCTGCCATCACTATTCCCGCATGGATGGTCATGGCTACAGGCAAAACACCTGGAGAACTCGGCTTATATGGCTTTAGACATAGAAAGAAAGGCACATACAACGATATCTGGATTGCCCACAGTTTAATGGTTAAGGAAAAGGCCGTTTGGCACTACATAGCTGAAAAGGGCAAAAAATCAATTTTAGTTGGCGTTCCGCCGAGCTATCCACCAAAGCCAATCAACGGCTACCTCGTGAGCTGTTTCATAACCCCCGATGCTTCTGTTGATTATACTTACCCAAAAGAGCTTAAAGGCGAGATTGAGCGCTTAGTCGGCGAGTACATCTTTGATGTAGTCTTTAGAAAAGAGAACAGGGATGAGGTTAGGGAACAGCTCTGGGAGATGACGAAAAAGAGGTTCGAGGTTATTCGCTACCTAATCCAGGAGAAGGAGTGGGACTACTTCCAGTTTGTGGATATAGGGCTTGACAGGGTGCACCACGCCTTTTGGAAGTACTTCGACGAGAACCACCACCTCTATCCCGGTGATGACAATCCCTACAAAAACGTCATCCCCGACTACTACAAGCTCCTCGATGAGGAGATAGGAAAGACATTGGAGTTCCTGGATTTGGATGAGACAGCTGTCATAATAGTTTCAGACCACGGAATAAAGGCTATGAAGGGAGCTTTTGCAATCAATCAATGGCTCATTGAAGAGGGTCTCCTGAAGATTAAAAACCCAGAGATTCTCAAGGAAGGAAGACAAGTGAGATTCAACGAGCTTAAGGTTGACTGGAGTAAGACTATTGCTTGGGCTTGGGGCGGTTATTACTCGAGAGTCTTCCTCAACGTCAAGGGAAGAGAGCCCCAAGGAATCATCGAGCCAGAGAACTACCACAAGGTTAGGGACGAGGTTGCCGAGCTCATAAAGGGCATTAGAGGGCCAAACGGTGAGAAGTGGGATACTAAAGTGTTCTATCCAGAGGAGATATATCCAATTGCCAAAGGCGATAAACCAGATATGATGGTTTACCTGGACGATTTGAACTGGAGAGCCGCGGGAACTTTGGGTTATGAAACACCATACCTCTTGGAGAATGACTTGGGCCCGGACGATGCAGTTCACGCTGAGTATGGAGTGTTCTCCCTGTATCTGCCAGGCATGAAGGAGGCCAAGCAAACCCAGCTCACAATTTATGACTTTGCACCAACAGTGCTCAAGCTCTTTGGAATGAAAAAACCCCTTAGGGGGAGGAGTATAATATGAGCGAGAAAGTAGGAGCAAATGCCCAAGGAGCGTCTCTTAGGACGCTAGAACAGGGATTTACCATCTGGCTCACCGGGCCGAGCGGTGCCGGAAAAACAGTTTTAGCACACGCTCTAAAGAAAAAGCTCAAAGGAATGGGGTATAGAGTGGAAATTTTGGATGGAGACACAATTAGAAAGACATTATACCCAGACCTAGGTTTCAGCAAGGAAGCGAGGGAGATGCACAACCGCATAG
>NZ_JBMXHE010000013.1:0-11470 GCF_053987695.1 Palaeococcus sp. (in: euryarchaeotes) | reverse complement strand
CGTTCCCACGATTCCACCTACAATAGAGATAGACGGCATCAGGATGCACCGCACGAAGGAGGTAACCCCCCTAGAGGACACCATAAACAAGGTGAACGCCGTCATGCCTAAAGAGAGCGAGACGGTTCTTGACACGTGCATGGGGCTTGGCTATACCGCGATAGAGAGTGCAAAGCGTGGTGCTTACGTTTTTACCATAGAAAAGGATCCAAATGTCATAGAACTCGCAAAGCTCAACCCCTGGAGCTGGGAGCTCTTCCATAGTCAAAACATCCAAGTGATTAGAGGGGATGCTCTCGAAGTCGTTAAAAAGTTTAAGGGTGGTACTTTTGATGTCATAATACACGACCCGCCGCGCTTCAGCCTAGCGGGACATTTGTACAGCGAGGAGTTTTATAGGGAGTTATTTAGAGTGCTGAAGAAGGGAGGAAGGCTCTTCCATTACGTCGGAAATCCAGGGAAGAAGTATAGAAGAAAAGATTTGCAAAGGGGAGTTATGGAAAGGCTGAGAAGGGCGGGCTTCGTCGGGGTGAAAAAGGTCGAGAAGGCACTGGGGGTTGTGGGGAGAAAACATGAACTTGAGTTCGAAAGTCTTAAATAGTTGAAGCACAAGTATTATACTCATGAGTAGACAAAAGTTCCTTGACAGAAGGAAAGAAATGGAATTTTTGGAGAATAGATACTCGAGCGGACGGGCGGAGTTTCTCATTATTTATGGCAGGAGAAGGATAGGAAAGACAGAGCTGCTCCTCCATTTTGCAAAGGACAAAACACACGTCTATTTTCTGGCAACCGAGAGGCCCTACCGGGAGAATATCCGGGAGCTTCAAAAACTCCTCGCTGAATTCCTGGGCGATGAGCTCTTCAGCAGGATTGCCTTCGAGGACATAGACGAGCTCCTCATGACATTTGCGGATAGAGCCGGTGATGAAAGAATCGTGCTGATAATTGACGAGTTCCCTCTGCTCATAGAGCAGTACCGGCCGGTTCTATCACTTCTTCAGAAGGCGTGGGATTTAAAGATTTCAAAGACAAAACTCATGCTGATACTCTGCGGCTCAAGCGTCTCAGCGATGGAAACGGACGTTATGGGGTACAAAAGCCCCCTCTACGGTAGAAGAACAGGGCAGTGGCGACTCGATGAGATTCCCTTCTTCCATATCGGGGAGTTCTTACCCGGATACAGCCCTGAAGACCTCGTAAATACATATGGTGTCCTCGGGGGTGTTCCAGCGTATCTCCTTCAGTTCGAACCGGAAAAAAGCTTTGATGAAAACGTCGTCGGGAATGTCCTTTCAAAGGGGAGTTTTCTCTATGAGGAAGCCGAGATCCTCATGCGTGAGGAGCTCAGGGAACCGGCAAACTACTTCGCGATACTTGAGGCTGTGGCGGGTGGTCGCTCAAGGTTCGGGGAGATTGTGAATGCAACCGGCCTCGATAAAAGCCTCGTATCAAAGTACTTAACGGTTCTCCAGAGGCTGGGTATAGTGGAGCGTAATGTTCCGGTTACAGCAACGAGAAGCAAGAGAGGAGTTTATTCCATAGCGGACAGCTACTTCGCCTTCTGGTTCCGATATGTTCTGCCTAACAAGAGCTACCTTGAGGCGGGGTTAGCGGAGGAAGTTTGGGAGCGTTCCCGGGAGGACTTCAACACATATATGGGGGGCGTTTTTGAAAAACTCGTGAGAAAACCCGAGGTTTTCATGAAACTGACCGATTTCCGCTTTACAAGAATCGGGCGCTGGTGGTACAAAGGAGAGGAGATTGACCTTGTCGCTCTGAATGAAAGGGAAAAGAAGGCACTGTTCGTTGAGGTTAAGTGGAGAGCACTTAAAGAGAGAGAAGCACGGAGAATTCTGAAGGATTTGGAGAGGAAGGCAGAGCTGGTCGGACTTGATGGCTGGGAAAAGCATTATGGCATTGTAGCAAAGGAAATTGAGGGGAAGGAAGAGTTAAGACTCGCGTGGGACCTGAAGGACTTTAAAAAGAATTAAGAGGTCATTCAGAGCCCTTTAAAACCTCCTCAACGTTAAATCCTTCTTTTCCTTCAACGAGCTTGCGCTCAAAGAATTCCATTATAAGCTTATAGCGCTTTGCCCTGTGCCTTGGACTTCCGCGGAGACTGTGTCCGTGGGCGCCTTTCTTAAATATTGCAATGTAAGCCTCTTTACCGAGATCCTTAAGCACGTGATAGAACATTACAGATTGGTCCAAGGGGCAGCGGTAGTCTTCGAGGGAGTGGATTATCAGCAGGGGTGCTTTCACTCTGTCTGCATAGAATAGTGGGCTAAGCTTCTTGTAGTTCTCGTTTTCGAGTGGATTTTCACCGATGACCTCTTTATCAAACCAAAGACCGATGTCCGAGAAGGCATAGCTCGTCAGCCAGTAGCTTATACCGTTCTCACTGATGCCGGCTTTGAAGAGGTCGCTTTGCGTTAGCGCCCAGTTCGTCATAAAGCCGCCATAGCTTATGCCCGTTATGCCAACTCTCCCGCGGTCGGCCTGGGGCTCAAGTTTAAAGAACTCCTCAATTCCGTTCATTATGTCCTGAAAGTCCTCCAAGCCCGTTTTTTCAAGCACTCTAAGTGCAAAGCCCTCATCGTAGCCGTTGCTTCCTCTCGGATTGATAAAGACAATGTAGAAGCCTTTATCGGCCAAGAGCTGCATCTCGTACTTGAAGTAATATCCATACATACCCTTGGGCCCGCCGTGGACGAAGACCACAACGGGAGCTTTCTCGCCCTCTTTTATGTCCGGCTTTATATACCACCCATCCATTTCGAGGTCGAGGCTCTTAAAGCGGAAGTGCTTTATTGGTCTCCTCTTGAGCCTGCTCAAAATGGGCCCGTTGTAGTCGGTGAGCTGCCTGAGCCCGCCGTCCCATATGAAGACTTCACTCGGCATGGTGTCGGTTTGCTTGAGGAGTACAATCTTTCCGTTATCACTTACATCAAACTCCATGACCCAAGCGTTTTCTTCAACGATAGAGATTAACTCCTCGCCGCTCAGCTTGTAGAGATTAACCCTTCCCTCCTTTGCCATCGTGAAATACACACAGCCCTTTTTATCGAGCCTTGCCGCACCGTTGTTGTAGACAAACTTTTCCGTTAGGGGTTTCACTTCCCTGCCATCCCAGATGTAGAGGTAATCATGCTCGCTGAGCCTTTCCTTCTCCGGCCTGCCGCGGAGGAGTACGAGCTTTCCGTTTGAATCCACTGGTACGTAAGAGACCTTCTCAAATATCCTCTCGCTCTCACCCTCCTTATACCTGAAGATGTCGTAGAACCTGAACATGGCGGGCTTTCCTTCTTCCCTGTGGTGCTGGGCGTAGAGCACCTCATCGCCGTGCCAGATTCCCGAGGCAAACTTTTCTGCTTCAAACTCCTCTAAAATTTCCTCGCTCTCCGTGTCGAGTATCCAAAATGTTGTCTTTTCACCGTCAAAAAAGCCCTTATTGTCGAACCAAACTGGAACGTCGTTCTCAAAGATAAAGTCCTCATCCTCTCTCCTCTTGAATCCTGTTATTAGGATTCTCCTGTCATCATCATTCCAGCTCATATTAAGTATGTTCTTCGCCTCAAGGAGTTTCTTTCCACTCATGGATGTTAGATCATAGAGCCAGACCTCCACACTCTTGTTCTCCTCGTTTGACCTCATAAATGCAATCTTCTTACCGCTCGGAGAAAAGCGGGGCATCGACGCATTTTCTATAAACTTCCTACTCTCATTTTCAATTTCCTCAATCACGAGGGTATTTTCGTACTTATTGTCTTTCATGTTCGCTTTTGTAAGAACATAGGCGATTTGGTTTCCATCCTTTGAAATCCGTATATCCCCCAAGTAAGCGAACTTAGAAAAAGTCTCATGGTTCCATTCGATTTTGCTCATAACGCTATCACCGATATTATGACAAGCTTTTAAAGTATTTAAGCTTTAAGATTAAGTCATGAAAGAGGAGCATGCAGTTGCAGGGATTCTCACGGTGGGAATACTAATCTCCCTGCTAACAAAATCATACGTGGGTGTTGCCCTTGCAGCCCTTGGGATACCCACATATCTCGCATATCTGGCTAGAAAGGAAAATATCCTTGTTAGGGCCAGGCTCTTTGATAGGGATTTATTTCTAATGATGACAATCACGCTGGCGGTGATTTTAGTATTTAACCAGTTCTCTGATCCAAGGATTGGACTTGTCTCCATGGCAATCGTGATTCCAATCCTCTTCCTTCTCTGGGATAGGTTAAAGGCTAGAAAGTAGCTCAAAAATTTCTTTGGGATTTTTCTTCCGCTTATAAAATTTAACCGCAGTTTTAAGCTCTTCAAGAAACTTCTCATCCAGCCCGAATTTTGTAATAATTCTCTTGGATATCTGATTCTCGTTGAGGAATAACATTGCCATGGCGGATGTTAAATTTCTGGGCTTTCTTTTCAGGCTCGCCTTTTCAAAATCAATTATCCATACTCTGTCCCCTACTAAAATGTGCTTACCCCCCTGAACCTGACCGTGGTCTATTCCAAGCTTATCGAGCTCGTGCATTTTTCGCCCAATCTCAATTAGATGCTCTCTTTCAATATTGGCATACAATATGGGTTCTCCCTCCGCAAAATGCCTCACGAGATAATCCAAACCCTCGAAATTACCTGTGAAGAAAAGTTCGGGCGTTATATTTTTACCCTTGAGGAATTTCAGGATCTCGGCTTCCTTCCTCAGGCTTCTCCTGGACGAATCCCTACGCTGCAGTTTTATGAGGATTTTTTCACCTTCTCTTTCACCAACGAAAACAAGACTGGTATTACCCTTGGAGTAGGGGATGACATTAAGTATCTCTCTCCCTTTTAAGTGCTCATAAAACCTTTTCAAGCTCTTCTCATCTATCAAGTGTCCTATCATGGCTTTTCGATAACCTTAAATACCCCAAAGAATAAAATTATTTTGGTGGTAAGATATGGTGACGGCGTTTATTTTGATGGTTACAGCTGCTGGGAAAGAAAGGGAAGTTATGGAAAAGCTTTTGGCAATGCCCGATGTTAAGGAGGCGTATGTGGTTTATGGAGAGTACGACCTTGTTGTAAAGGTTGAGACTGAAACACTGAAGGATCTGGATCAATTCATCACGGAAAAGATAAGGAAGATGCCAGAGATACAGATGACATCAACGATGATAGCTATCTGAAGCTTTCTTTCTTTTCTCAGTTACTTTTTTAAGGCTCTTCTCATACCCTTACCCGGTGAGGGTGATGCCGTATTTGGTGATAGAGCACCTTGAGGATATAAGCGAGTGGCTCTGGCTTGAATATTCTCATGTAGCTAAGTGGTGGGGAGATAATCTGATATTTACAAATGTTAGAGAAGATGAGAGAGAAAAACTCGCAAAGCTTGGAAATGTCCTGAGCGAGAGCGTAACGAAGTTTCCATTCGACCGCTCAAAGATAATAGTCCTCGATCTGCAGGCGGAAGAAGAGCTCAAGCCGGAGGACATTGAGGAAAATACGATAATCATAGTGGGAGGTATTTTGGGAAACGCAATCCCCACGGGAAGAACAAAGGAGTTCATAACCTCAAAGATGGAAGGGGTAAAGGTGAGACATATAGGAAAACCTCAGTATTCAATTGACGGGGCTTCAATAGTGGCAAAGCTCATAGCTGACGGCAAAAGGCTCAAGGAGATTGAGTACGAGGAAAACCCGACGATTAAGCTCGATGAGTTCAGCGAGATGACCCTTCACTACGCTGTTCCCAAGCTCGATGGAAAACTCCTGCTCACGCCCGGGTTAATAGAACTTCAAAAAAAGGAGCTTGGATTTGACGAGGAGATAAACGATGAAGAGCTTGATAAGTTCTTCACGGGAGGGGAAGGGATTTAACGCCGCACTTCCCCACTCTATCCCTCCTAACATAAAGTTCAACGCCATCTTTTGAATAGACGAGTGTGTAATTGGCGATGCCCTTTCCAAACCTCTTTTTGAACTTTCTCCCTTCATATGTCCTCATATCAAAGAAGAGCACATCAACATTGGTTACTCCCAAATAAACATCAAGTTTATTAGCCAGGGAAGAATAAAATCTCGGCTGTGTGTAAATGGAGCAGTTCGATTTTTTAAGAGCTTTCAAAATGCTCCATATCAAAACATCCCTGTCATCCGGTTTCTCAATTAGATGAGCATGAACTATGTATCTGTCCTGAAGGAGAGGTGAGGACGTGAGGGGATACGTTGCAAGAGAAGTGATGATGCTCAAGATCAACAAAGGTGCAAGCACGTCTTTTAGCCTTCTATCTCTTAGAGTGTCCACAGAGGCTATGAAGGAGAGGGGGACTATCATGTAAGGATAGTGGAAGCCTATCATTGTTTGAGTTTCTCTCACAGCTAAAAGAGATTCCGCCCACGGAAGTGCCAGAAGGGGAAGATTCCTAAGACGCATCAATGGAAATAGACCAAAGGTTAGATTCACCACGATGAAGTAGAGAATCTTTCTCGAATCGAGCTCAAAACCATCATAGAGCCTTGTGTATATGTAACCGGCGGTTCTGAAGTGGGGAATGATGAGCTTTAAACTTAGAACCAACCAGAGCAGAGAGAGGCCCATGACGCCCAAGAGCCACTTTTTCCCGGCGAGTTTGCTTTTTGGCATGTCATTTAAAAGTTCATATAATGCTAAACTCAGAACTCCCAGAGGGGCATCCTCCTTTGCTGCGAGCACCAGCATTGAGGTAAATAAAAATGCTCCTTTTCTACCCCTGCGCCATAAAAGGGCACTCAAAAGTAAGAGAGGTACTGCCAGAGAAACCGGATGGAACTCGAAGAGTCCTATGCCCAATAGGGAAGAGTTCGTCGCATAGAGGAGGGTTAGGACAAATGCCCCCCTCTCCCCTAATTCTTCCCTTGCCAGTTCAAAAGCAATCGGTATTGATGATGCCAGAGCGAAAGCCTGAAGGATGAGGAGGGTCTTTGGTGAAGGGAAGAGAGCATAGAGGGGGAGGATTAAAAGGAGGAGGGGCTGGTTATGGACTCCAAAGTGAGATGAGACACCGTACCACTGGTATTCAACCGTGTTGTAGAAGAAACATCCTTTGAGAGTGCTTGATAAAGACTGGGTAAATATACCAAGATCCAAACTCCGATATTCAAATGCACCATAACGTCTCAGACAGAGCAGGGAAAGCACTATAAAATAGGCTAAGAATATAACAATTATTGTCAGTTCATAATGGGACAACTTTTTAATATTGCCTTCCATGATTATCACAAATGGTAAAAAGTTGAAGATTTAAAAAAGTTGTGCCCTTCATGGAAGCACTTGCCTGAATGTCCGCATCCGGTATACTCTCCAAGTATGTAAATATGAATTCTATCAAATTTGAAAATATCGAAAGCCATATAAATGCGAAAAACATTATGAAAAATGGTGATGCTGCTATGAAGACAGCATGGAGGAAATATTCTGGTCTCGTTCTTTTCATAATTCTCCTCCCACTACCATTTGCAGTCAGCGCAGAGAATGATGTAATCCTAAAAGTAACATCAAATCCAAACGGAGCCATGGTTTACGTAGAGGGACTCAACAAAACCTTCTATACTCCCGCCACTCTTGAAATACCAAAGGGGAACTGGGTCCTGAAAATCTCAAACGGGAAGTATACCATTCTCTATAATCTCACTGCACGAGGAGATGCCATGAAAATCTTTGTGGACTTCACGAATATGAAGCATTCAATTCACGGACCCTTCATAAATGGCACTATTAAATACGGCTTCAATATGAGGGTGCCGACGAAGGAAGAGGAATACGTTCCCTTCATACCTGCTCCCCCATGGAGCGAAGATGTGTGTGGAGGAATATTCATGTTCGGGCCAATAAATCCACCGATGGGAATATACATGTATGAGCCTAAGGAGCACTATTATCAGCTCGTTCTAAACAACACTCCCACATACCAAGAGTACCGGGGAAGAAAAGGGTGTCTCATAGTGGAAGAGCTTCGCTATTACGAAAATGGTGGGGGGATGGCGAGATTTGGTGAGTATAAAAACGCGAGCTTTGTAACCCCAAATTCACTCCTGCATGTAGATTCAAAACCTCAGAATGCCACAGTTTACATCTTTGACTTTCATCGTTTTGGTGAGTGGTTCACACCTTTCGACGTTCTCGTTCCCGTGATAATGACTCCACAGCGGGACGTGACGGCTATAGTGAAATACGATAATAGCACGCGCTGGATTCCATACATTCCCGAGCTCCACAGATACAAGATCTCCATGGGATATAATGGCTATCCCTTCTTTGAGGGTTGGGTAGATGTGAAACCGAATGAAAATTACTCCGTAAGCGTTAATCTCGAGCTCCTCAAATTTGCCTTGAGGGTGAATGGAAAACCCGTAGAGCAGCAAATCAAAGAAAAACATGAACCTCCAAGGATCTACATCCCCAACACAACACTCCTCATAGTGAACTCAACGCCAAGCGCAGAGCTCCTCATGGATGGAAAATCCCTGGGAAAGACCCCTGTTGAGGAGGAAGTTTCCGGAGGCGAGCACGAATTCGCCCTAAAAATAGGGGGATGCATTGTGTGGAGAAAGAGCCTGAACATAGGATACGGAGGACGGTTCCGGCTCACAGTGTATCTTGAGGAATACATTAAGAAGCGTGGATTTATGGGGAGGATATGATATCAGATCTTTTTTCTCACTTTTACCGCAACCCCTCTTCTGGCTTTAACCATCTCCTCACCGCTCAATATGGCTTTTCCAACCCCCACAACCTCCCCATCCCTAACAATGCCCACTATATCGCCAGGTCGTATTTTGGGATCCGCATCATCGACACCAACTGCAAAGACATCCCCTCTCAGCTCAAAATCAATCCTCACCCAGTAACTCTCCGTGGCTTCATAGATACGCTGCATTCCAAAGGGTGTTACGCTTATAACGCCATCCCGGAAGGTTCCGGTCTGCTTCCCATCCACGAAGAGCCTGAGCATCTTTGAGCCTTTAATCTTTGCATCATCCGGGAGAACTGCCTCCCCCGCACCCAGCCCAAAATAGAAATCGAAGACCTTCCTTATACTCTCATTGAATCTATACCTAGAATCCTCTTTAGTGGCTTCTATTTTAAATGCACTCAGTACATTCTTAAGCGAATTGAGACTTTCATGGCTTGTTGTCCCATTCTTCACATCCGTGAAAATTATCTGCCTTCCGCTTATCTCAGACGCCCTCTTTGCTATTTCCACATAAGCTTCATCAAGATGTGCTATTATAGGAATTTCCGGGTACTTCATAAGTGTATTCGCAAGTAGTTCTGCCGCCGAATTTATTTCTTCCTCGATCCAGTGCCCTGTGACGACTATATCGTACTTGGCAAGCCACTCCCACTCCCTCGGGACGACGCCAAAGGGCGAGGTTAGTATAAGCTCATGAACTTTGTAGCGTCCACTGCCCAGAGTCTCTTTTACAGCTTTTCTATAGAGAATATGGCTCCTGGAAAAAGAATAGGGCTTCTTAGCGGAGCAGGGAAACAATAAGAGCAGCTCAACATTCTTGGGCGGGACAAAGCGCTCCTCAACACGCTGGTGCCATCTCTTAACTTCGGGTCTGTTCTGGGAAGCATCGCTTATGAAGTAAACCGTCTCCTTCTGGATTGGGGTGTACTTCTCCAGATAGCTTCCGTATTCTTTATCCGCTATTCTAAGAATACCCGCATGATATTGAGTATTGAAAAAGTTTTCCACAAGATATCTCAGTTTTCCCTCATCAAGGGCTTTTTTAACCATGTCTATCGTCTTTTGAGCAAATTCAATTGCGTTGGCACCTTCATCCCAGATTATTGGAGCGTAGGGATTGAAAGCCTTCCTGTGAAGGTCGTAGAGCCTTAAAGAACGGGTATCAAAGGCATCAACTCCGAGGTAAACTGCCAAAGGATAGAAAAAGGGCTCCAGATCCGTGATTATCATCAAATTTGGGTATCTCTCCCTTATCAAAGCGAGTGTTCTTACAAATCTCCTGTAATCCTTTACAAGGATTTTTGAGTTGCCGATATAAACTGCATCAAAGGCGTTCTTACTCAGTATTTTCTCCAGAAAGTCCTCAACTCTCCCCAGGTGCCTCAGAGCAGGAAGGTAGAGCACGTTAAAATTTGAGTAATCCACTTTGTACAGTCTCCTGAAGCTTTTATCTATAATCTCAGGGGGTGTGTAAAAGCTGAGAGGGATTGATGGTGCCAGATTAAGGTCGTATTCATCAAAATTCTCAGGATAGAAGTAGGAATTGAAGGGGGATATGGAAAAGTCTAACCCCCCCAAAGCAGGGGTTTTTATTTTTTTATCCCTCAATCTAAGGAGACCCCTTCTTCCGGGTCCATCATGTTTTAGAGTTTCCATGTTCACACCAGATTGTATCTCTGGAGCAGGAGGAGCTCGTCCATGGTGAGCTTTTCACCGCGCTTAAACTTCTCAAGCGCCGCCACAGCTTTCTCGAAATTGCTGTCCTTCCTTGCCCTCATCCTTGCTACCATCTTATATGCTATCAGCTCCTTGTGCTTGTTATCAAACTCCCTTATTTTCCTTTCAATTTCCCTGAGCTCATCTCTAGCATCTCTGACCTTCTCCCTTAATTCAACAACCTTCTGGTGGTATTCATCCGCCTCTTTCTTAACTTCCTTAGCCTTTTCAAAGCTCTCAATCATCTGCTCATGGAACTGCTGGCTCTGATTTGCAAGTTGCTTTATCTCCAAGTTTATTGCTCTCCTCGCTTTTTTTAGGTTCTCTATCTTTTTCCTCGCTTCAACAAGTTTGTTATGGAATCTATCCGCCTGCTGGAGGATTTCGAGCTCAGTTGCAAGAACCTGAATCTGGTCGACTATCTGCCTCTCCCTCTCCGGAGAGGTTGGTTTGGTCTGAAGTTCCCATTCAAGCTTTTCAATCTTCTTTTCAATTTGATCCTTTGGCATGTTGAGCCTTCTCAGCTGCTTATACTCATCCCTTTTAGTTCTATACTCCAAAATTTCCTGATAAAGCAGGTCAAGCTGGGCGTTTATTTCATCCCTATTTTTCTTAAGCTCTTGAATATGTTTATTAACCTCATCTCTCTTTTCCTTAAATTCTCTCGCCTTTTGCCTTAGAGCCTGAACCTCCCTATTCTTTTCATCTCTCTTCTGGATCCAGGCGTTTAGCTCCGTCTGTATTTCATCCAATTTCACCTGGATTTCCTTCTTCTCCTTTTCAAGAGCCTCTATCTCCTGCTTTATCCTCTTTATCTCCTCTGGATCCACTTTCACTTGCATGTCCATACCCCTTCCTCGTTTTTAGAATAGGTAATCATCCCTAATTCCATTATTTAAGCCTCAGCTTAGAAGAGTGCAAAAACAAATAAAAACTTTTTGGATATTTCCTCAGAAAATTCAGATTTCCACAGGTGCAAAAAGGGGAGAAAATGTATTATTCTCATATAAAGGCATTCAAATGGAATAAAAACT
>NZ_JBMXHE010000012.1:0-6857 GCF_053987695.1 Palaeococcus sp. (in: euryarchaeotes) | reverse complement strand
TAAAACCCCTTGGAGACCTCTTTGTTAGGCTCTTAAAGATGTTAGTGATGCCAATAGTCCTAGCTTCATTAGTCGTTGGTGCCGCAAGCATAAGTCCGGCAAGACTCGGAAGGGTAGGTGTAAAGATAGTGCTCTACTATCTGGTAACATCAGCCTTTGCAGTGTTCATAGGGCTTATAATGGCTAACATCTTCAAGCCCGGCCTTGGACTACAGCTCGGAACAGGAGAGGGGAAGGCAATAGAAGCGCAGGCACCCTCTCTGGTGCAAACTCTCTTAAACATCGTGCCCACCAATCCATTTGGAGCTCTCGCAAATGGTGCAGTTCTTCCAACCATATTCTTCGCTATTGTCTTGGGAATAGCCCTCAGCTATCTTATGAACAGCGAGAATGAAAGAATCAGGAACTCAGCAACAACACTCTACAATGCCTTTGATGGGCTTGCAGAGGCTATGTACAAGATAGTTAGAGGAGTCATGCAGTACGCTCCGATAGGTGTTTTCGCCTTAATAGCCTACATTATGGCAACCCAAGGAGTAAAAGTCGTCGGACCTCTGGCAAAAGTTACACTGGCGGTCTACATAGGCCTTGTCCTTCAGATAGGCATTGTTTATGGAATACTCTTAAAGTTCTTTGGCATAAACCTGATAGAATTCCTTGGCAAGGCAAAGGACGCCATGATCACCGCTTTTGTCACTAGGAGCTCAAGCGGCACCCTGCCCGTAACGATGAGAGTCGCTGATGAGAACATGGGCGTTGATAGGGGAATATACTCCTTTACACTTCCACTGGGAGCCACCATAAACATGGATGGAACGGCGCTGTATCAGGGTGTCTGTGCCCTCTTCATAGCCTTTGCAATTGGACAGCCTCTACCCCTAAGTCAGCAGCTCGTTATAGTAATCACCGCCGTTCTGGCTTCCATTGGAACTGCGGGAGTTCCCGGAGCTGGAGCTATAATGCTTGCCATGGTTCTCGAGAGCGTTGGTCTTAAACTAGAACCCGGAAGTGCTGTAGCTCTAGCTTATGCGATGATACTTGGAATTGATGCCATACTTGACATGGGAAGAACAATGGTCAATGTAACAGGTGATCTAGCAGGAACAACAATAGTTGCTAAAACCGAAGGAGAGCTCGATGAGAGCAAGTGGTGACTTTCCACATATTTAGAAAAGAAAAAGGATCAAGCCCTTGGTTCTTCAAGGACTTTTATTTTTCTTATTTCTGCCCTCTTAATGGGGTATATCTTCTTAACCTCCCTGGCTATCTCCGAGGCTATCCTTCCTTGAACTGACTCTAAAACAAAGTCAGCGTAGTTGAGCTCCTCAGCCTTCCTGTAGATTATATCCTTTATTATCTCTCTGATAGCTTTTTCCTGGCTTGTCTGGATTCTTCTTATTGCAACTGCCATTCCCATAACTCTGAGCTTGTAGCCATCCTTTGTTGTCACATTGAATATCCCATCGATCCTGGTGGTTCTCCTCCTAACGAGGCTCCTGATGTAGCTCCTTGAGAGTTTGTGACCAACGAATTTTGTGTAGGCATTTTGACCTTTAACGTCATATATCTTGAAGTAAAGTTTAACTTGTCCCCTTGTGAAGTCTCCGGTCAAATCTTTGAGCGTGGTTTCGATGATTCTCCCCTTGACCTTCTCTGGATCATCAGCGGGAGTTAGTCCTATTTCTCTGCTTCCAAAAAACTCTGGAGCGTAAACTACGAACCATTCTTTCATTTTCCACTTATCTCTTGCAGCGGCAGCCTGCCTCTTAGACTTTGGTCTTGCCATTTTCACACCTCCAATTTCCCTCTAGGGTTACCTCTTCGGCAATCTTGATTGAAAACACCAAATCATCCATAGCCACTATAAAGCTTTCAATCTCACCTAGGTATTTAACTTTTGTTATTACCTTCCCTTCTTCCGAATATGTTTTGAAATTTAAGTTTTTTGGAAGGTTCAAATTGTCAACTTCCACGGCATCGGCTATAGCCCTCGCAACATCCAAGTTCCCATAATCCCACGTTATAGAGGCACTGGCCTTAATCTTCATTCGCTCGTCTCCTGCTCATTTTTACTTTTGATCTGCTTTTCAAGTGCCCTATTTATAAGCTCCGCGAACTCCTTTATCCTGCTCTTTGGAAACCTTATCCCTGCTGCTATCGCATGTCCTCCTCCTTCGCCTCCAAGGATTGGTGCTACTTCTCTCAGGGCTTCTCCAAGATCATAACCCTTTTTCAAAGCTCTTTCCGTTGTCCTGGCTGATGCTTTAACGAGGCTGTCGTCCTCTTCGCTATCCGCAACTATAATGACGGGCTTCTCGGGGTTTGCTAACTGGGAATTTATAGCCATATTTGCGGCTATGCCCACCATAGTGTCCTTGATGCTCTTCCCTGCATAGAAGACATAAACGTGCTCCTTTTCCATAACACTGCTCCAGTTTTGGATCAGGTATTTCCTTGCATCAATCTGCTCCTTTTTGTACTCATCAACGAGCCTCTGTGCCTCTTTAAATGCTCCCTCATCTCCCATGCATATGGCAACTCCAAGGGCCCCCGCGTTTAATCTCCCCGTAGCATTCAAAAGGGTTGCAAACTCCCTTGCCTCGTGCCTCGGATCTCCTTCGGGATACAGCTTTATGAGGACGACATCTCCTATGAGTTTGTCAATATCCTCCTTTGGAGCTTCGTTCTTTATGAGCTGAATCACGAGGGCATCGTGGAGTTTTTTCTTCTCTTCCTCCCTCAGCTGCCAGTACTTCATGTCCGGGTCAAACCCCTTGCTCCTCAGGAACTCAATGGCATTCCTGATATCTCCCGTTATCCCTGGTATCTCGGGATTTGATGCATATGCAAGCATTTGGGCGAGCGTCCTCGTCTCCCTTCCAAAGAGTCTAAGCTCCTTTCTAACATCTATCAAATCCATTTTCTTTGCTTCTTCTATTATGTCCACGTTCATACCATGGAAAGTGCCATCTACCTCTTGCATGTCTCCGACTGCGCCTACGAGCGCTAGGTAGCTCAAGTCCCTGTTCTTTTTATTCATTGCCTCTGCAACGTAATATGCAACTCCCGAGCCGCTCAAATCTCTAACGCTGTTGGCACCGTGGAGCGTGGGATTTATTAGGATATGGCTGTCGTTCGTGATTTCCCCGTCCTCGGGGGGATGATGATCGGCTATCACTACCGTTGCACCTTCCAGATGCTCTTCTATCAGGTTTATGGAACCGCTTCCCAGATCGGAGAAGACATAGATTTTCTGCCTTTCCTGAGCGAGCCCTTCTATTATATCCTCACTGAGCTGTTTCACAATACTTAGATGAAATTGAGCACCTTCCCGGGCAACGGCTTTTGCGAGGATAGCACCTGCCGTGATTCCATCCGCATCCCTATGTGAAATTATGCGTATAGTGTGCCCTAACTCAATGTGCATCTTAATTAGCTCCGCTCCTTCGCGAACCTTTTCCAAGAAAGCATTCTTATCCATCTAATCACCTTAAATGAAAGGGAAGAGAAATCAGCGAACTAAAAGCTTGGCTGTTTCTGGATCGTATCTCCACTTTGCTGGGAGTTTGCCCGTTTTTCTGTAATACTTTACAAGTCTTCTGATTTTGCTCTCAATTAGGTGTAACCCCCTCTTTGAGTGGAGATCCTTAGGATGCTCTTCGAGATGTCTCCGTAGGTTAACGGCCTTTCTGATTAAGAACATTAAATCCTCTGGAATTTCTGGTGCCAAATTATTCTCCTCAAGTATCTTGGTTATCCTCTTCCCCGTAATGAGCCTAACACTCGGGATTCCATATTGATCCCTTAAAACAGTACCAATCATGGCACTTGAATAACCCTGCTTTGCAAATTGAATTACTAAATTCTCAACCTCTTCGGCTGTATATTCCACCCATGTTGGTGGAGCGGTCCTTGGTGGTCTCTTTGAACCCGATTTTCCTCTCTTGTACGTGTGCAACCTTACCATTATTTTCACCTCCATGGTGACGGCCAGCTATCGCCAGCCGCCCCTAATAGGAATGTCGAAGGTGGTATGTGCGGAGCATTTAAAAAGTTTGCTCTCTTATCAATTTTACAATATAATAATTGAAAAGCTTAAATAGTTGAGTAGCGTTTAACATAAAAGCGGTGGTGAAAGTGAAGGTTAAAAGTTTAATGACAAAGGACCCAGTGGTAATAGAGCTTCCAGCTACGAGGAGCTATGCCCTAGAGCTTTTTAAGAAGCATAAAGTTAGGTCATTTCCCGTCGTGAGGAGACATACGGGAGAGGTAGTGGGGATAATAAGCATTAAGAGGGTTCTCCTTCACCCTGACGAGGATCAGCTGGCGATGCTCGTTAAAAGAGATGTACCCCTTGTAAAACCCAATGATGATGTTAAAAAGGCTGCAAAGCTCATGATAAACAATCACTATAGAAGGGTGGTTGTGATTAATGATGAAAATAAAGTTGTTGGAATTCTCACGGTGGGGGATGTGATAAGGAGATATCTCTCCAAGAACGAAAAGATGAGGGATATTGAAATTGCGGATTTCTATCAGAAATATACGAGCGTCATTTGGAGAGGGACCCCGCTGAAAGCCGCCTTAAGGGCTCTGCTCCTTGCCGATACAATGGCACTCCCTGTACTCGATGATGAGGGCAAACTCATAGGAATTATCGATGAGACAGATATTCTGAAGGATAGCGAGGTTGTTAGAACAGTTAAATCATCCGAGCTGGTTGCATCCAGTGAGGAAGAATGGATTTTGGAGAGCCATCCAACGCTTCTATTCGAGAAGAAGGAGCTTAAGCTTCCAAATAAGCCCGTTGAGGATTTAATGACCAGGGAACTGGTCATCGCCACAGAGGGCATGAGTGTGTATGATGTGGCGAAGAAAATGACGGAGTTGCATATAGAGCAGCTTCCTGTTATCAAAGGGAAAGACGAGCTTGTGGGCATGATCAGGGATATAGACCTTATACAGGTTTTAATCAAAAGAAGGGGCAAATGATGCTTGTTTCCCTCTCCATTTTAGGTTTTGGAAATGTGGGAAGGGGAGTCGCGAGGGTTCTTCTGGAGAAGAGGGAGTGGTTCAGACGTAAATATGGCATCGAGTTTAAGGTGGTGAGCATTTCTGACTCTTCCGCCACGGTGTGGGATGAAAGCGGCATAGATCTAAGGGAAGCCCTTGAGGTTAAAGAAACTTTTGGGAGACTCAGCTATTGGGGGAATGAATACGATTTGTACCATCTACCTCCTGAGGATGTTGCAAAGGAGGTGGAGAGCGATGTATTCATTGATCTGACTCCCGCAAATCCGGAGGCTTATAAGTGGCACATGGAAGCCTTTAGGATGGGGCGGCATGTGGTAACTTCGAACAAGCCTCCTCTCGTACATCACTATGTCGAGCTAATTCAAGAGGCCGCAATGAGGGGCGTCAACTATAGATTCGAGGCCACAGTAATGGCTGGAACGCCGATAATTACCCTCCTCCAGGAGAGTCTCTTGGGTGACGGGATCGAGTCTATTGAAGGGGTTTTTAACGGGACCAGCACGTTTATTCTCAGCGAAATGGAGAGGGGTTTAACTTTTGATGAAGCACTTAAAAAAGCACAATCGCTTGGAATAGCGGAGGCAAACCCTGATGTGGATATAAAAGGTTTTGATGCAGCGTACAAAGCGACGATTCTCCATGATATTACTTTTGAGCCGATTTCTTTTAAAAAAGTTAAAGTTAGAGGGATAGATGGAGTTTCAGAGGAGGACATTAGAAAAGCGGCGGAGAAGGGAAAGGTGATAAGGCTCATGGCAAAGATTGAGAGAAGAAATGTTGTTGTGGAACCCAGAGAGGTTCCAAAAAATTCACCCCTTGCAGTTTACGGCACGTCAAATGTGGCGCTAATAAAAAGTGATCTTTTAGGGGAGCTTATTTTAAAGGGTGCAGGAGCGGGAGTGAAGGAGACTGCCTCTGCAGTTGTGAGTGATATTATAAAATGTGTCAGGAGGAGTTAACCCTTCTAGTTTTTACGATGGATGAATGCAAACAAAACTTTTTGGGTAAAATGGTGCGGTGGCCGGGATTTGAACCCGGGCTTGCGGCGTGGCAGGCATCGGAAATCGGAGTTTTTGGGAAACGAAGGTAGAATATGGGATTATGCAGGATTTAAGGGCGAGTTCGATGAGTGGCTACGCAAAAAGAGAGCCCTCGCAGATAAAACGAGGCGGGAATACGTCCGGCGCCTGGAGAAGTTCTTCAATAAGTATAAAATACGAACACCCACCGACCTCGAACACGCCCTCGAAGCCGAGGGGAAGCCAAACGGACTCGCAAAAGGGTTACGGAACTACATAAGATTTCTCCTCGAACGGGTGGTCATCGATGAGGCATACTACAACGAACTCAAAAAACGTATAAAACTCAAGGCTACGGGGACTGACTTATACGTGCCCGATGACGACGAGGTGAGAGGTTGGTATGAGAAACGCGGGGAATGGGAGGAAGCATACCAACTCGTGTTCGAGCTGATTTTGTTCTCAGGCATACGTGTCAGTGAAGCGGTGAAGATACTCAATGAATTCGATGAAAAAAAGTTACACATCAACGACCAGTATGCTTACTACGAGCTAAACTGGTCAAGGGGGTCTAAAAAATCGTGGGTGGTCTTTATGCCCACGGAGCTTGCGGTGCAGCTTAGGCGGTTCGAGCATATAACAAAAGACAGCGTGAGCAGCTACTTCTCCAAGCATAGGGGAATAAGACTGAAATATCTCCGCAAGTGGTTCATCAACAAAGCCCTCGAAGTGGGGACACCCGTGAACGTGGTCAAGTTTTTGGCGGGGCACTCGCTGAGGGGAGACATCACGAGCCTACACTAC
>NZ_JBMXHE010000011.1:0-3317 GCF_053987695.1 Palaeococcus sp. (in: euryarchaeotes) | reverse complement strand
CGTTTATGAGGGCGATCTTGGCATTCTCCACACGCCTTGGCATCCTTGGGTGAACCCTCTCCTTATCAATGACAACACCCCTAATGAGCGTGCTTGCCTCAACGGTCTCTCCTTCCTTCTTCTCAATCTTTATGTTATCGATGTCGACTTCAAACTTATCGCCAACCTTCTCGGCAACCTGCTTAACGGCATCGACGGCCAGCCTGGCCATCTTCTCCTTGTGACTCTCGGCGCTCTTCCCCGTAATCGCGGTCATGGCTATCTTCATGAGCGTCTCCTCGTTCTCTGGGTCCACTTTGATAGCAATCTCCTCAAGAACCTCTTGGGCTTTCTCGGCAGCCATCGTGTAACCCTTAACGATAATGCTCGGGTGAATGTTTTGATCAAGCAATTCCTCAGCCTTCTTCAAAAGTTCACCGGCGATAACGACGGCTGTTGTTGTACCATCTCCTGCTTCCTTATCCTGGGTCTTGGCGACCTCAACCATCATTTTGGCAGCAGGGTGCTGAATGTCCATCTCGTCGAGAATTGTGGCACCATCGTTTGTTATGATGATGTCTCCGAGGCTGTCCACGAGCATTTTGTCCATTCCCTTTGGTCCGAGAGTCGTTCTTACGGTCTCGGCAATTATTCTTCCCGCTAGGATGTTCAACCTCTGGGCGTCCCTACCAACATACCTCTGAGTTCCCTCTGGGAGAATAACAACCGGCTGTCCTGCGAGTTGGGCCATCCCAACCCACCTCCTTCCTTTTTTCTAAAATGAGGTTGTCAGATTTAGTGATATTTTGATTCCATCAATAAATTCCTTTGCACTATTTATAAAATTTACGGTGAGTTGAACGTAAAGGATAGCAGATTTTTTTGAAAAATAAAAAAGAAGAGGGCTCTATTACAGGATAAATCGGCAAAAATCGAGAAATTATGAAAATACAGCTAGAGCTGCATTATTAAAGGTATCAAAAATGGTGCCAGTGCAGTGAGTATGAAGCCGTGTATAAAGGCGATTATAGTTATCTCGGTTCCTCCAAATTTCACGAGTATTGGGAGCGTGGAGTCCATGGTAGTTGCACCACCCATTGAGACAGCGAGCTCCTTTGGAATCTTTTTTATAACTACGGGATAGAAGATTATCGTGAAGATTTCCCTCGTTAAATTTGCGAGGAACCCTATGACGCCGTAGAGAGGGGAATACTGAGCCAGCAGTGGGCCGGTTAACGAATACCACCCAAAACCTGCAGAGATTGCGAGTCCGAGCTTCATGGGAGTTCCCACCAAAAAGGAAGCCAAACCGCCTCCCAAAAGAGAGCCAAGTATCGTGCTTATGGGCAGTAAGAGGGAAATTCTGCCCAGTTTTTTGATCTCTTCCCTGAGACCTTTACTCCTCCCTATGTCCATCCCAATTATGAAGATGAGGAGGTACAGCATCAGCGCGGAAAGATTTCCAGAGTTTAGGGAAGTGTATCTCCCCACCATGATACCCGAAAGAAGGGCTCCCAGAACGAAATATAAAAATTTCATCGCCTTCCCCCCAGGAGAAGCGAGAATGCAAGGCTGCCCGTTATGGTCAGAGCCGCGAAGGTGATGGAAATTATTAAAATGCTCGCGGCATCTATTTCGACCCTTCCCGCTTCAACACCCATGAAGAAGATTAAAAGGAGGAGAATGGCACTTAGAGGCTTATCCAGATTCATCCGGAGCCTTTCCTTAAAGAGATAGCCAATTGCAACTCCCAGGAATAGGGGTATGAAAATGTTCATGCATTCTATTCGAGCTTTGAAATAATAAACTTAACGCTTTAATGCTATTCAGCAGGAGCATAGTAGCATCTCTTCGGCTATGTTATCTTTCCTTCTTTCTTTAGCTTTTTAATTGCTTTATCCACTCCTTTCTTATCTATCCCTGCATATTTGTCTCCTCTTACATGATACCCATCGCTAAAATTTCGTGTTGAACTCTTATATGTTCTCGCTATGTGGTATGGTACAAAAGCATATAACGTTTCATCTAACTAAAATTTTAATCCTCTTAAAATCTTCAAAGAAGCAAACCATTAACCTCCGAAAATGTTAATAACTTTGACGAGAAATTAACTACAGCGGTTCTAAATGGAGATAACCGATAGAGAGGTTTTTGGGATTGCTGTGAATGCCGAGATAAGGGTCAGCTGATGAAAGATATAAACTTCAACTTCTGAGTCCACTACCCTATTTCACCGTTGATTGCAACCCATGCCACATACACGAGGAAGGCTATTGTGGAGTATTCTATAAATGCTTTTAAGCGTTCGTCCCTGACCCTTCTGGCTATGAAGAGCTCCGTACCGGCATAGCTGTGAGCAAGGAGAAGAAGGAGCAAACTTAACTTGAAGAGCCTCCCCAAATGCACGAAGCTGGCCCTCGCAAAATCTAGGAAGAGAGAAGCCCTCTGGGCAGACGTGCTTGTCAACGCATAGCCGCTAACAACCATTAGCCCGGTAAATAGGAGAAGGGGGAATGAAGTCCACTCTACGAGCTTTAAAGCGGTGTTTGTTTTCATTCACCTGCCCCCGTGGGGTGGAGCTTATATCTCATCACCACGAACTCTCTGTAGTCCATTACCTTCTCAAAGCCCTTCTTGAGATAGTAAGAGTACGCTTCAAGCTCGGGGAAGGTTATCACATACGCTTCCTTCCCAAGTTCTTTCAGGCGCTTTATTGCAAACTCGAGGAGCTTTGAACCATACCCCTTGCCTTTGTAATTGGGATCCACCATGAAGAACTCTATTAAACCCGTTTTTTTACCCTTAATCTCTCCAGGCACCCACCAGACATCCTTGTCCTCAAGATTGTAAACGAGCGCAACTGTCCCGATGATCAAATCATCCTCCTTTCCAACATAGAGCTCATCAAATTCCTTCCCGAGACGGAACTCCAGAAAGGGCTCGTATGCCTTCTTAAAACCTTTGAAATCATTTATAGATGGTTTTTCCTCCACCCATTCCAGCGCAGGATATGCACCCTCAGTACCTTGATAGACGTGGAACACAAACTCAATGAGAGCCTCCCTGAGTTTGAGGGGTTCTTCAACTCTCAGTATCCTCACCTCAACCACCCATTGAATTTAGGCGGGAAGGGATAAAAACGTTGGGATAATGTTAATAGAATGGAAGCCAAATAGTATATAGGCATGGAGCAGGAAAAGCGAACATGGGTGTTCTATGAGAAAGCCGCAGAAGAAGCTGAGGATGAGAGCGTTAAGCGCGTTTTTAGAGAATTTGCAAGAGTCGAGAAGGCACACGGCCAGTTTGAATGGTGAAACCATATAATGAAATCTCCACCA
>NZ_JBMXHE010000010.1:0-6205 GCF_053987695.1 Palaeococcus sp. (in: euryarchaeotes) | reverse complement strand
GCATCAACCTGCCAGTACTCCACAGGTTCAGTGTCCTTTTCTCGTTCCTGCAAATGGAGTGAATGGGAGCGTTATCGCAAGCTTTGACGATACACTTATTATAAGAAGTGAAGGTAAGTTTTTCATGAAAAGCCGGACAGGCACATACATGATAAACTCCTCCGAAGCATACTTTTTTCCGTGGGGGTTCGTCGTATCTGAGGAAGGGAAGGAGGTCTTTTCGGTTCCAAAATATGTGATGAACTATGGGGAGGATCCCGAATGGGGGGATATTCTGAAGAATATTTCGATTGAAAACACGTCTTACATGATAAAAGTCAATCACCTCATAGCCTGCGATTACGGTGGGAAAATTCTCTGGAAACACATTCAACCACTCTCCTACCTGTGGGAGATAAAAGAAGAAGGAGTGACGGAGAAAAGCGGTGAAAGCTCCTTCCAGATTTACACGCATGCGAGTGAGGAGTACTTCTTCATGGCCAAATTCTTGGGCAAGCCAAGGTACCACTTCGGCCCGGACTGGCTTTACATTTATAATGAGAACGGGCTCGTTAAGGAGATAAAGCTTGGAGAGCCCCCAGAACCTCCGGATAGGGTATTCTTCACCTCAAACGGGAGTTACACCCTCCTGGGTTTTAACCTGTATGAGGGGGATGGCACTCCATATGGTGGCAGAATCATGATTTTCAACGGTTCGGAGGTGATTTTTGACAAGTTCATATCCAGAAATGATTGTTTATGCTATCCCGTACACGGGTGGGGTCAAATTACGTTGAAAGGATGCGCCAGGTTCGGCATGCTCGAAGGCGTCGGAACATACTGCAACGGTACATTCACCTATGAAAAAGAATAAAAATCTTCTATATTTTTCTCCAGAAAATTCAAAAGCTCCTCCGGCTTCACAAGACTGACTCTCATTCCTAATTCATTTTCAATGAAGTTCATAACCCAGCTGTTCTTTAATGGGTCACTCTTAAATGGATACACGATGATCAAGTGTTTAAACCCCTCTCTGTGGGCTTTTATAGCATTGTAAAGTGTTCTCTGCTTTATCCACTTATAGGAGTTCTCAAATTCAACGGCAACAACCTTTTTACCCTTCTCTCCAAAAATAGCGAGATCTATGCGGGTTCCATCGGCGGTGCGAAGTTCTCTAACTGCTGTGAACCCCTTAAGAGAGCAGAACTCCATAATGGCATTCGAGAGTGCTTTAATCTTTATCCCTATCCCCCCAGAAAAAGAGAAATAGACTCAGAAGAGCCACTGGTTCTCAATGCACTCATCGCATGGAGGCTTTTCTCCCGCTATTGCCCTGAACTTCTTGTAGATGCACTCCGGCAGTCCGAGAGGGCATCTATCTGGCGTGAGTTCGGGCCTTACCTTTGTGGGATCGAGCTTGAGCTTGATCCATGCCTCATACTCCTCCACCTTCTTCCACGGGAGCACCTTCGCCCCGTAGATCACAAGATTGTCATATATCTTCGAGTAATCCCCAAGTACGGCGTTTTCTTTGATTATGACGTTTTTACCGACCACAACGCCCTCTCCGAGTATTGAGTCCTTGATCTCGCTCTTCTCTTTGATTATGTCGCTTCCGATTAGGATCACTCTCTTGAGATATGCCTTTTCCTGAACTATCGTGTTGGGACCCACATAGGTGTATGCCTTTATTTTTACACCGTGCCCTATTTTGGCACCTCTGTCTATGTAAACCGGTCCCTGGATCTCCACATCCTCGGGAACCTCCGCACCTTCTCTTATGGTGTAGTATCCATTTTCTTTTGTTATCTCATCCAGAGCAATCTGGTGGGCATAGAAGAGATCCTCCGGTGTGCCGAGATCCACCCAGTACACCTCTCTGGGAACCTTGTATCCATAGACCAGCCCCTGGCTCACATATTTTGGAAGGACCTCACGCTCGAAGTAAACCTCTCTGTTCTTGGGCACGTCCTTTAAAATTTCTCTGCTCACCACATAGATACCAGCATCGACCATGTTTGTCCTGGGCCTCTTTGGCTTCTCCTCAAAGCCCGTCACCCTACCGCTCTCGTCAATTTCGACCACACCATATTTCTCGGGGTCATAAACCTTTGTCAGTGCAACCGTCACAAGCCCATCATTATTTTTATGTGCCTCAATGAGCTCTCCAAAGTTGAAGTTTGTGAAGACATCCCCGTAAATTACCAAAAACTCGTCTCCAACGAAGTCCTCCACATTTTTTAGGGCTCCACCTGTCTCAAGGGGCATCGGGTCATTCACGAAGCGTATGTCCTTCGGGTAGTCCGCCATGTTGTCCTCTATAAATTCCCTAATCTCTCCCCTCATGTAATGAACTGAAAGTATGATTTCGTCAATCTCTTTGATCTTTTCCAGGTTCTCCAAGAGATACTGAAGATTTGGTTTTCCAAGAACAGGCACCATCGGCTTTGGTCTTGTTGAGGAAATTGGCCTCAATCTCGTTCCAAATCCTCCGGCAAGAATAACAGCTTTCATAACATCACCAATTATAATTAAAAGTTGGAAGCTTATATATTTTACGGCTGTTAAATATGACCATCGCTGAACCCCTTTAACTTTGTGTTCATTTGTATTCATTAGACTTCCGCAGCTGGTAGATTTCACCCTTGAAGTGAATACAGCTACCTGGGCAAATCTTTTTCAGGGGACACGATTCACATGCAGGGGAACCAAACTCGACCTTTTCTATGTATCCCATGCTCTCAAGTATTTTTATTATGCCCTCAACCTCCTCCACGCTGATATCCATCCTCCTTGCAATCTCCTTGGAGTTTGATACCCCCTCCTTTATGAGCCTTAGAGTTTCCTCCAGCTTTCCCATTTTCATTCACCGGAAATCAGAGCCCCAGGAGGAGCCCTATGTTGTAAACAAGGATTCCGACAATGCTCGAGAGCGCAAGATTATAAATCACTGCCACTGCGGCCCACTTATTGCCGCCCTCTGCTCTTATGGCTCCTATGGTGGCTATGCACGGGAGGTACAGCGTGGTCACGAGTCCCAAAACAAATGCCTGAAGGGGTGTCATGGCGTTTTTCATGAGCGTGGCAAGTGCAACTTCGCTCTCCCCCACGCCATATATAATACCATACGTGGCGATGACGTTCTCTTTGGCTATTATTCCGAATATGAGGCTAACAGCTGCCCTCCAATCAAGCCCCATGAGCTTTGTAAATGGCTCCACAGCTTCTCCGAGCTTCTCAGCATAGCTCAATCCCCCTCCAATGGGCGCGGGATAGTTGCTCAGGTACCATATGGCTATAGCTCCTGCGAGTATCACCGTTCCCGCTTTCCTAAGGAACTCCTTGCTCCTTTCCCATGAGTGTATTATCACACTCTTCCATGCGGGAACCAGATAATCGGGGAGCTCGATAACGAAGGGGCTTTCTTCACCTTTGATAAGGAACTTTCCGAGGAAGAGCGCCGAGAGCAGTGCGAGCAAAATTGAGATGGCGTATATTCCAACGGCAACAAGGGCTTGGTGTGCTGAGAAAAATGCCCCTGCTAGGAATGTTATGACAACCATCCTGGCGCTGCATGGAACGAGCGGGTTTATGAGCATCGTTAAAATCCTGTCCCTCTCATTGTCGAGCGTTCTCGTTGCCATAACCGCCGGGACGTTACATCCAAATGCCAGCACCATTGGAATAAAGCTCTTTCCGGGTAGCCCGAACTTTCTCATTATCCTTTCCATAACGGTTGCCGCCCTCGCCATGTACCCTGAATCTTCCAGAATTGCCATAGCTATGAAGAGCAGAAACACCAGGGGAAAGAAGCTAAGGACAGCCCCAACTCCACCTATCATCCCATCCACGATAAGCCCTCTGAGCATTTCATCTTCAATGTGAGGAGCGATTGAACTTCCAAGAGCATCGAAGACTCCACCCAGCCATTCCTGGATGGGGGTCCCCAATGTGAAAACAAACTTAAAGAGGGCATAAAACACTGCGAGAAGGCTTACAATGCCATAAACGGGGTGAGTTAAAATTTTATCGAGCTGGTCACTCAGAGTTTCCCTGACTTCTCCAAAATGCGTCACAAACCGGTGCATGAGTTTATCTATGAACTCGTACTTCTGATTTGCTATCACAATATCCAGGGAGCGCTTGTAGTATTCCTCAACTTCACTTATGTGCTGGAGAATTTCATCCATCTTGGTCTGTCCAAGATATCTCAAAATTAGCTTTATAACCTCCTGATCTCTGGTTAGAAGCTTTATAGCTAACCATCTCACATTGTACTTCTCCACGAGAGGGGTGCCCTCTAGAACCTTGCTCACATGCTCTATTTCTCTCTCAATTGGTTCATCATAAACTGGAGAGATTGGGTTACCCACAATTTTGCCCTCTGCCGCTGCTTTCATGACCCTTCTGAGCTCGTCCAGTCCCTGTCCGCTTTTAGCGTTCGTTGGTATCACCGGAATCCCCAGAACTTTCTCCATCTTTTTTATATCAAACCGTGCTCCCTTCTTTTTTGCGATATCTATCTTGTTAAGAGCTATTACGACATTTTTGACTCCCATTTCAAGGATCTCCATCGTTAAAAATAGATTTCTCATGAGGCATGAGGCATCGACTACATCCACGATGACGTCGGCGTTCCCTTCGAGAATAAAATTCCTCGCCACGAGCTCGTCGACGGCGTGAGCTGTTAGAGAATAGGTTCCGGGCAGATCAACCACCAAAAATTCTTCCCCCTTGTACTCCATTATCCCCTCCTTTTTTTCCACAGTAACCCCTGGCCAGTTACCAACGTGCTGTCTCAAGCCTGTGAGTGCATTAAAAATCGTGGTCTTTCCGACATTTGGATTTCCAGCAAGTGCAATTACCTTTAAGCCTTGAGTAAAAGAGCCCATTACGCTCCCCTCCTTATTAGAATCTTCTCTGCAATTCCTCTACCAAGGGCAAGACGCATGTTTCCAATCGCAATTATGTAAGGGCCCGGTCTCCCTGATTTTATAACCATAATCCTTGTTCCTGGAGTTATTCCCATTCCCATGAGCTTCTGCCTGGCACCGGGTCCTCCATGGATATCAACTACAATCCCTGTCTCACCTTCGTGCATCTGTGATAATCGTACATACATGTCCATCACCATTAGGTTTACCTAATTCCATACTAGATAGGTGTAGAAAGTTTTAAAAACGTTTGGTTAGCCTAATAATCTAAAGAAGTTCGAAATTGAAAAATCAAAGATTCAAATTTAAAATCCACCTCTTTCTCTGCTTTTAAGTCTGCGCATATAGAATTTCTTTCCTTCATATTCCAGCTCTATAATTTTGTTTTCTTTCAAAAGCTTCTCAATAATAGCCCAACTCGCATTAGCTTTTTTCAGGATCTCTCTGACTCCCTCTTCCCTCATAGGATGAACGGCAGTGATGCTTAAGATATCCTGCTCTGCATTTCCCGTGAATGCAAAGGCATTTCCTTCGTATCCTATGAGGTATTCAACTCTATCCATTCCGAGCTCTTTGGAAAAGGTTTGAAAAGCATGATTTATTACTTCCTCCTTTGCTGGTCTAACCCATTTTTCCCATGGAGGTCTCGTTGGGATTGCTATATACGCCACATTGGGATCCAATTCCCTTAAAAACGCCGCTATTTTTTCTAGTTCGCTACTATATTCAATTCCATCTATGAGCATAGTCTCTGTGACAAGCTTTCCTTTGAATTCCTTCTTAAATTCGAGCATCCCTTCAAGAATCTTTTCAAGCTTTAAGCTCCTGTGGGGTCTATCTATCTTTCTCCATAACTCCTCGCTTACAGCATCCAGCTTTAAAGAGAGAAAATCAAATTTTAATAAGTCCTCTCTAACGTCTTCTTTCCATATTAGGGAAGAATTCGTGAGAATTGCAAGGGGAATGTTGAGATTTTTTAAAAGCTCTATCTCCCTTCCAAGGTTTTCATCAAGTGTCGGTTCTCCATCAGGAACGAAAGTTAGATAATCAATTCTCTCATTTTGCATTTTTGCTTCTTCTACCTTTTTCTTAACCTCTTCAAAGATAAACTCAGGGGGATAAAAGGTTCTTCTTCCAACTTCCATCCTTAGCGTTCTCCCTATCTGGCAGTAGACACATGCATAGGAGCAAATCTTATCAGGGATATTGTTTATCCCCAAGCTTTTGCCCAAGCGTCTTGAAGGGACTGGTCCAAAGGCTATCATGATATCACCAAAATTAGGTTGACCTAA
>NZ_JBMXHE010000009.1:0-3323 GCF_053987695.1 Palaeococcus sp. (in: euryarchaeotes) | reverse complement strand
CAAAATGTGGCGGAACGATGAAGAGCAAAGGGGATTATCTAAAGTGCAAAAAGTGCGGTTACAAAATGCCAAAGCGGTTGATTCCAGTTGAAGTACCAAGAAAGCTTGAGAGGAAAATCTATGAGGTGCCGCCAGATGCAAGAAGGCATCTATCAAGGCCTTTAGTGTTGCCGCTTGGGGAGGAGAAGGTTTTGAAGGTGATTTAATCCTGTGGATTTCATTTTGGCTAAATTTTTAAATTCGTTTGTCTGAAGTATATAAGGTGGAAGCATTATGGGGATAAATAAAAAGCTTGTGGAGGATTACCTGCATGACATTGCTGTTCTTGGCAGCATTGAGGGAAAACTTGATTCTTTTAAAATTGAGGAAATAAAGTCAAGACTAAGAACGGATAATGCAAAACGCTATATTGAGAGCATTGGGATTGCAAAACCTGAATTTCTTCTTTCTGAATTTCTATTCAGACCTCTTCTTGATCATCTGGGTCTCGAATGGGCACCGGAGATAAGACTCGATAAAAGGGGATGGGTTGATTACCTCATAAAAACTGGAACCACAAATCCCGTAGCTGTAGAGTTGAAAGCGATGCACAAGATGAGCGGTTCTGATAAAATAAAGCTTGTGTCCCTTGAGCAGATTTACAACCAGATGAAGGCTGAGAGGGATAATCAGATTATAAAGTACCTTAAAGCGGCAGAGGTTGATTACGTTATATTAACGAACCTTAGGGAAGTGTATTACTTTAACAGGGAGGCAGTGTATGATTTTAAGCCTTTCCACAGAGAGGACTTTGAGCAGTTTATCAAGGAGCTCGGCGAGATTGGGGACTTATGGGAGCTCGTGAGGAGAAAAGAAGACAGAACACCTCGCTATGACCTTGATGAAATGTTTTTCAATGATCTAAAAGGATGGTACAAAACATTAGAAAAAGTTAAGTGGAAGGTGGAGAATCCAAGTGAGTACGTGGTGCATCTCATCAACAAGTTCATTTTCGTTAAAACCTTGGAAGATCACAGCCTTATACTCTTCAGGTTTCTCTATGATGCATATGTCAGTGCGGAGCATAAATGGGCTCCTAAGGGCATGAAAAAAGTGCTGGAAGAATTTTTCAGCGAAATTGATGGGTGGTTTTATACCTACTACGACACGGAGCTCTTTAAGAAGTCTGTCCTTGATGTGCTGGAAGACGACGAAGGGAATATGAAAAGTTTTGGAAAGAGGATTAAGCTGATTCTTGGTGTTGAGGGATGGAGGGGAGCATTTCAGAGGGGTTTGCTCTACTACAACTTCAGAAAAATAGATGAGGACGTCTTTGGAAAAGCCTACGAGATGTTCTTAGCAGAAAGGCGGAAGCAGATGGGAATATACTACACTCCAAGCGAAATCACCAAATATATGGCTAAAAGACTGGTTGAGGAGCTTTTTGTTCCTGTAAAATATGAGCTCATAAAAGTCATTAATTCTGAAAAAGTTGATGTGGAAAAGGCATGGAGACTTGCGAAAAAGCTAACCTCCATTGCCATTATTGACCCAGCATGCGGTTCAGGATCTTTCCTGATCAAGGTTCTTAGGGAAATCTACAAAGTTTATGAAGAAATTGATGAGAAAACCGCATGGGCAGAGAAATACAGGGACGTTCTAAAAGAGCTTGCTGAACCGAAAGATATAAGGGAGCGGAAAAAGCTCGTAAAGGAGATAAGGAAGTTCCTGGGTTTTGGAGCACACAGGCGTAAGCTCATCTCTCTCATAATCCTCCGCCACATATACGGTGTTGATCTCGATGAGAGGGCAATAGATGTGGCAAAGGTGAACATCTGGAAGGAGGCAATAAAGCTTGAGCCGTATGAATTCAGGTATAAGACTCTTGGTTCAGAAGAGCACATTTTACCAGACCTTGAGATGAACCTCATCAATGGAAACTCGATAGTTTCTCTTCCCGACGATAAAATTGTTGAGCTGATGAAGGAGTTTAAGGAGGATATTAAAGTCCTGTGGGAGAAGAGAAAAGCTTACTTGAAGGATCCGCTCAACCCCGAAGTGCTTGAAGGCTTGGCGGGAATTAAAGAGAAGATAAGGAGAAAATTGATAGCAGAGATGAAAAAAGAGGGCTGGGAGTTTGAAAAGCCCCTCTTCTATCCGCTGGAGTTCTTCTTCCTATACTTTGACGAGGATGGAAATCCTTTACCTAAGGAGGAACGCGGCTTCCATGGAGTTATTGGAAACCCGCCGTGGGAAACTGTGGAACCTTTGGAAAAGGAATTTGTGGCACTTCATGAAGATTTATTTAGAGATGTATTCCCAAAAGGAGTGACGAAGTTCAGCATTTCTGGGAAGGAATTCAAAAAGAGGTTCTATAAGAAACTTGAGAAATCTCCAGATATTAAAAGGCTGTGGGAGGAGTATTACTCCAGAATTAAGAAACTTTCAGAATTTGTAAGAGATAGGTATAAGTTCAGCACTGAAGGAAAAGTTACCCTTCAGAAAGTCTTCCTTGAAAGGGCAATGGAGCTGTCCAAGAATGCTGTGAACCTGCTCGTTCCGTCCAACTTCCACACCGATGAAGGTGCAATGCTTTTAAGGAAGGAAATCTTTGAAAACCACTGCCTCAAGGAGCTGATTTCATTTGAGAACAGAGGGCATGGATGGTTTAAGGATGTTGATTCCCGCTTTAAGTTCGATATCGTCTTCTTCATGAAGGAGAAGTGCAACAAGCCGTTTAAAGCAGCTTTTTACGTTACTCAGAAGGATTACGAAGAATGGGTTGAGAAAAACGGCGGAACCTTCGAGGACTTCATCAAAGCGATAACCTTTGATTATCCCACTGAGCTTATTTCAAAAATGTCCCCTGGAGTTCTTGGTGTGGTGGAGTTCAGAAGAAAGGAGGATGTTTTACTTGCATCGAAAATTAGGGGTAATCATCCATTATGGCAGGAGGTGTATGGGCGTACTCTGATTCAAGCAGACTTCAACATGACTATTGACAATAAACTCTTCAACACCTCCCACAAAGGTCTTGTCCTATACGAGGGCAAGATGATACACCAGTACGAGCCGTTCTTTAGTGAACCGAGATACTGGGTTGAAGAAAAGAAGGGCAGGGAGAGGCTTTTGAGTAAGGAGCTGAGCAGGGTTAAGAAGTTCCTTAAAGCTGAAGGTGAAAGGCTCGGCTTAAAGGGTAAAGCCTTGAGAGAATTCATAAACGAGAACTTTGAGCTGGCAAAGAAGAATTTTGAAAGAGGAATTTTCAAGCTCGATTACGAGGAGTACAGGTTAGCTTACAGGGCTATAGCACGTTCCACTGATGAGAGAACCCTTATAAGCAC
>NZ_JBMXHE010000008.1:0-24447 GCF_053987695.1 Palaeococcus sp. (in: euryarchaeotes) | reverse complement strand
TTTAGGAATACCACATTTACTTTCCCTCTGTATTTTCCTAATGCTTGTTTGATTTTCTCCTTGTCTTTTTCGTCCTTCACGTACACGAAGATTAATCCTTTCTCCTCGTTAATAAACATTCCTACGTAAGAAGGCAAATTGGTGGAGAATTTTCCATGAAGCTCGTCAATTCCCACCAAATCCGTTAAATCTCTTGTAGCTTGATGTAGAATCCTAACATCAGGCTTCTTAAAAATTCCGTAAGGCATTTCTTTGAATGCAAACCCATCAAAACCCTTGGCTTTTTCAGGTTCTTGGCAGTACCACCAGACTCTGGGCTCACTCTTCTCAACCCACTGCCCATTCTCAAAAACCCAATAACGCACAAGCTGACAAGCCCTGCCCTTATCATTACCGCTGATCTCAGCACTTCCAAAAGAACTCAAAACCACCAAACCTAGTAACAAAACGCTTAACAACTTCCACCGCATTGACACCACATGGATCACCCCGACATTTTGTAAACTCCCGAAGTAATACGAGAAAGCAAGTAATAGAAAGTTACCCCAGAGATGAACGAAGTAACGGGCATAACGTAAAATGCAAAGAAAGTGACAACTTCATCATCACGATAAGCAGATGGGGGTGGTGTAAGGGTGCCTATTATTGTAGCAATAAAAAGCACAATAAATGGAACCAATATGGAGAGTACAGCAAACTCAACTAAAGGGACTTTAGTATTCCGTAGAAAAATTGTTGTGAGCAACGCCAAAAAGAGGAGGGGATAAATAAATCCATAAGAGTCGCTCACCAGATATCTCCCTGAATATAAGTCGTACCAAACTCTGAATCCCGGGAGCATGTCGACAATCTTAGGATAATGTTGAGCAAGTTCATTTATACATACCATTGAAAGAGCCCATAAGGGAGTTGTAAAAAGTAAGAAAGTGAAAGCTTTTCTGTTCTCTTGCATAGTTTCTCACCCTTTTTTGATTTTCGTGGCGTATCCGTCATTGTAAGGGTCTGAGATGGAATTATAGAGACAGTAGCAGTCTGGAGTTATAACCCAAGGAGAGTAATAGTAGGATGAAACTTCTTCTTCAGCTTGCTCAAAGGATATGACATCGTGATCCCTGTCTTCATAATGAGCAGATCCAATTACTTTTCCATTGTATATTACCCAGAGCCTTATGTGGTATCTTGCTCCGAACGTTCTAGAGGTTGCCATGTCATCCCCTTCTTCCCAGCCCCCACCGCCATATTGTGGTGGATCATAAATATATTGATCAGATGCAACTGCCCAATCATACCATCCCGCATTGTCAAGCACTATCTTAACTTCACTTTTTGTCCCACCTTCCCAAACTAAGTTCACTGGATCTGCCTTTTCATAATGAGGGATACTAAATTCATCGTACCATACTTTCCAAGTCCATCTTGGCAAGTATGGATAATACTCCCACCATGGGAATGGATCATCACTTGTGGTTATAACTGTTGTCTTGTAATAAACTTTTCTTATAACTTTTCCAGCAATTAGGGCTTGGGCCTTCAGTGGATAAAGCTTTTCTAAAGTCTTTTTGTCTACTTTAGTCTTTTCAATCCTTGAAAGTTTACGAACTCCAAATTTAGCGTTTAACTCATTCCCAGTGTACTCAACTTGTTTAACAAGCTCTCCATTTTTATATGTGAGCTCTTCAACGACGAGTACTCTTAGAGTATGTTCTTTTGCCCACTCTTCCCAAGGATCTTGCGTCTTGTTTGCACTAACGAGGCTAAAAGAACTCAAAACCAACAAACTAAGTAACAAAACACCAAGCAACTTCCACCGCATTGTCATCACCATGGGAAATTTTCATGACTATTATGTCCATTAGGCTATTTAAATTTTTTGATTATGATAGTAAAATTCGCTTTTTAAAAATAGTAAACCTTAAAGAGCTTAATTTCCAAAACAGAAATAAATTAATAAAAAATAATTCTAGGAAGTAAACTGAAATTCAACAATTATTTTAAAATTTAAAAATTTTACAAAAATCAATATATTCAATATCTCAGAAAGTGAAAATACGGAGAGTTTTAAAAAGAAAAATTAGAACGGTTCAATATGTAATACCAAAATCTTTTATGAACTTTGAGATATAAATCTTTGAGGTGCCAAGATGATTCCTCAAACCCACCTCAAAGTTCTCTATAAGCTGTATGAAAGGTTAAAGGATAGCAATGTGAACTGGGTCGTTACCGGGAGCCTTGGTTTTGCGCTCCAAGGAGTTTCCGTTGAGCCCCATGATATTGATATCCAGACGGACAAAGAAGGAGCTTATGAAATCGAGCACTTCTTTTCTGAGTTTGTAGTTGAGTCCGTGAGATTTAAGGAAAGTGAGAAAATCCGCTCGCACTTTGGAGCGCTGATGATTGAAGGCGTTAAGGTCGAGATAATGGGGGATATTCAAAAGAAAGTTAATGATGAATGGGAGCCACCGGTGGATATAACCAAATACAAGCGCTTTGTGCAAATTGAAGGGATGAAGATTCCCGTTCTGTCGCTGGAGTATGAGTATCAAGCTTATCTCAAGCTTGGAAGAATTGAAAAAGCGAAGATTCTGAAGAAGTTTTTGGAAGAGAGAGGAAAAGATGATGTTTGACTATCTACAATCTTCTCCAATTGAAATCACAAAATTTTCATTTACTCTAAATGAAACAACAACGGTTTTAAATGAGAGATACCCAAGGAGAATATCAAAGTCTCTAGTTTTCTTAAAATCTATCTTTATCCTTTCGTTTTGGTTCTTGGAGAGCTTTAAAATCTGAATCTGTTTCTCAACGAAAACTTCCAAACCTTTTGGGCTTAAAGGCTCTATCTTTAAGCTTAAGTCCTCTCCGTAATTGAAGATCTCAAGCTCAAATGGATTCTCATAGGCAAGCAAATCAAATGCCCTTTCTCTGTCCATAAAAGAAATTCCCGCAATTCTCGGCATTGTCCCTTCTTGCCCCGGTTGGCCTCTAAAATAAACTTTCAAGCGCGCATTGCTCATAATATCAGTAAAAGAAATCTCATAGAGTTTTTCACCGTGAAAGCTAACCTTTTTCCTGGAAACCTTGAACTCAAAGAGAGGGTGAGTCCTGAGAAAGTTTTCGACAAAGCTGCCTTTTCCAAACCTAAAAAGCCAGAGTTGCTTTCTTTTAGAGAGTATCGCTGGATAAAAGTTAAACTTTTTATAAAGGTTTAGGGCGGGAATATTATCGTATTCTGTCATTAAAAATTGAATATTGTGTCCTTTGCTTTCAGATATTTTGATGCACTCCTCTATGAGCTTTGTTCCAATTCCCTTTCCTTGGTATTCGGGATGCACTATTAAATTGACAATCTCTGCATAAGGCGGGAAAGCTACATCGAGAGTTACCTTTCCAACGACTCTATCATCAGACAACGCTATTAGGACTTTTGAATAGTTCCTCATGCTTTCCCAGATATTGACGAGCTTCGGGCTGAATTTCCAGCCTAATGTGCTATAGAGTGCTTCAGCACCTTCTGCAAATTGCCCTTTGAATTCGACGATCTTGACCTTCACATTTTCCCTCTTAAAATTCCCTTTTAGCGAAGCAGTTAGCTAACTTTATAAAATGATACACCCCCATATAATAATGCCCCTGCGCGAGGACTCACTTGAATGGTGAAAGTGAGTGCGATGCGGGGGCAACAGCTCGACCATAGCGAGGTCCCCACGGGAGGGCTTTCCGCGTTACGGAGCAGTGATGACCGTGGGAAACCCTGGTCGAGTACACTCTTCTGCCCGCCTGGGTTAACCCGCTTGAGCTTGCCCTATGGCTTCAATGATAGCGGGGGTTACGGGCGGGCAACACAAAATTAGCCCCTTCTATCCTCCTTATCGATGCAACTGAAGTTGGGGGTTAATTCGATCAATTCGAGCCCTGGGAGCTTAGTTTGGTAATAAAGCCAAAATTAAAAACAGAGAAGTCAGCGCACGATTATATGGAGCTTCTTTGGCTTTATCGAAACTCCGTATTCTCTTCCTATATTTGTCATTAGGTTCATTATCGTCCTCTGAGCATCCTGCTTTACCCTATCCTCCTGAACATTTGAGAATGAGCCGAATAACCCTTCTTGCTCTTCTTTAGCGAAACTTATTTCTAAGCTGACTTCAACTGCCGATTCATTAAAGTCCCAGTTCATCTTGAGCCATTTAAATTTCGTTCTCGGTATTGTGGTTAATTCTCGTTGTATGCTTTCCTTCAGTGCCCTCATGGCAGGTTCCACGCGGGTCCTTATTATAGTCTCTCTAGATTCCCTCTTTTTCTCCTCTGTGAGATATGAGAGCTCATCAACACCCGCCTGCTTTAAGAGCCTCTCAACTTCTTCTTCAATTGCTTTTTTCTTCTTCAATATTTCCTCAACCTTGTCGGAGCTTACTTGGGGTTTTACAGTGGACTGCTGCTCCGCAGGAGTGGTTGAAACCTGCGGTTTTGGAGCCTCAACTCCCTCAACAATGGCATCGGCGGTATCGACTACGATGTTTCTTTTGATCTCATTTGAGAGGCTTTTAGCATGGGATTTGGCAATTCTTTCCAGCATTGTGAGAGCCCCTATCCTCGACAGCGTCGCAGACCTGCCCTTTACAAACACATGAAGTTCCAAGCTCTTTCCTTCAATGACGTCTATTTCGCAGTAGGTTGGATTAAAGCCCTCAGATTTCAAATCCCTTAGAACATTTTTTGCATATGCTGTGAAGAAGGGCTTAAGGTCTGGAGAGGCATTTATAACTATCCTCGCCTCTTCAGATTTTCTACTTGCTTTTAACGTCTTTTCTGCCTCTTTGGCTTCTTCAGAGCCTTTGCTTAAAATCTCCGTTTGGATGTTCTGCAGTATTGGCTTAATTCCCGAAACCCTGTTTATAACGGGGATATGTCTATTTGCAAAATACATTACTTTTCTCTTAGCAAGTTCTGCATTTCCGCTTTCTCCTGTTATTTTAATTGTCGTATAGACAACGCCTGTCCTAATTTCTCCATTTATTTCCACTTTCAAGATTTTTGTATCCTTCAAAGTTTTGATATCCTTAAAGACAGCCTTCAAATATTCCTCAAATCCTTCCTCCACAGCCTTCCTCAGAGCATCAGGTCCATTCACCTGAGTTATTACCTCGGGTTTAATCTCCTCTTCCTTTTTCTCTTCAGTTTCTTTGATTTCCTCCTTTTCCACAATCTCCTTGATTTCCTCAACTCTCCTTGGTATCCGTCTCTTAAGAACGGGCTTTGGTTTCTCTTCGATTTCTTTTTTCTCCTCTTGAATTACCTTTTTCTCCTCCTTTTCAGGAAGTTCCGGAAGTTTGAGTTTCAAAAGTTCCTCAATAGTGATCTTTGGGGTGGCATTGTACACATCAATATTATCCGCCAGTGCTATCTTCAGTGTAATCTCATCCAGCTTGTATATATCGACTATTAAAGGATTTGAAAGAAGCATTCCAAGCTTCTCCACAGCATCCTTCCCAATTATTTGGCTTTTTGTATCGATAATCTCTCCATCAACACCCATAATCCTGTTCCTGCCGATAAGAACAGTGAAGTAATATTTGTTTGAGGAGTCCTTTGTGACGACTTTTAGAAACAATCCCGCACTGTCTTTCAATGCATCGCTTATTTCACGGAGGAAATCCTCTCTTGACATCACAACAAGGTTTTCCCTATATGATTCAACTCCTCGCAGCTGCATATGCACCACCATTAGGTATATATAGGCAAAGCCTCCCAAAATAATTAGATAGTTTCCCAAGAGATATACATTTAAGCTAGTATTTAAGCATTATTGTATTAATAAGGTGAGGGACATGAAGGTTTTAATACTTGGTGGGGGAACCATTGGCCGCACGCTCGCTGAGGCTCTAAAGGGTGAAATGAACATTACCATTATTGAGAAAGATGATAGCAGAGCAAAAGCACTCATTGAGAGCGGTTTTAATGTTGTTGTTGGAGATTTTAACTATACCGCAACCTTGCTGAAAGCGGGCATTGACAAGGCGGATTTAATTGTGATTACCACCATGGATATCTCAACTATAAAGAGAGCTACGCAGGTCATCAGAACCAACAACAAGGAAGTGCCAATTATCACCGTGATTCCTGATGAAATTTCTCCCGAAGCGCTCCAAAAGGAAATCGAAGAGGAGATTGAATTTGAAGCAAAGTTTAACCATGCCCTTTCACCGAGAATTGCCCTTTCCAGGACAATAATATCCCTGATAGAATCCTTTGCCGAAAGAAAAAATGCAAGCCTGCTCTATAAAAAGCTCATGGAGCTTAAAGAAAAGGGAGACTCTCTCCTTATAGTTATGCATGATAATCCTGACCCCGATGCAATGGCAAGCGCCTTTGCTCTTAAAATAATCGCCCAAACAGCAGGTTTTAATGTTAAAGTCGTGTATGGAGGAGAAATAACCCATCACGAAAACAGAGCTTTTGTGAACCTCCTAGGACTTGATCTTTTAAAAGTCTCCAGAGGATCCTATGAAATCAAAAGACATCCCTTCATTGCCATTGTAGATTGCCAACCAAATGGAAATGTCAGCATTTTGGAAGAAGATGATTTTAACAGGATACAGATTCTAATTGATCATCACCAAATCCTAGAGAGCTTAAAGGATAGGATATCTAATGGAGCTTTCATAGATATTCGACCTGAGGCTAATTCTTCCTCTGCAATAATGGTGGAGTACTTGAGGGCGCTGAACATCAGTGTGGATTCCATGCTGGGAACCGCACTTTTCTATGGAATTTACACGGACACGAAAAAGTTCTCCAGACTCAGCAGGATGGAGCTTGAAGCGGTCGAATTTCTAGCAAACAGAATCAATTACGAACTCCTTGAGAAGATTGAAAATCCGGACATATCCACCGAAGCTGCGGAAATTCTCGCAAAGGCTGTGTTAAACAGAAGGGCATATAAAAACGTTTTAATCTCAAATGTAGGTTTCATAACGAACAGAGATGCTGTACCTCAAGCCGCAGACTTTTTATTGAGATTAGAGGGAGTTTCCACAGTGCTCGTTTTTGGAATTGTTGATGATAGAATAGAAATATCGGCACGGACTAGGGATGTGAGAGTGAATATAGGACAGGCTTTGAAGGAAGCCTTCGGTGATATTGGAAGCGCTGGAGGACATACCCAGATGGGTGGAGCAAGGATAAGTCTGGGAATTTTTAAACTTGCAAAGGATAAGAACTCCCTGCTGAGGCTGGTGGAGGAGGCAATCACAGAAAAGTTTTTGGAGGCGTTAAGAATAAAAGAGAGTTAATCCCCTCTCACTTCCACAAGTATTATGTCACCAATTGCCGTAACCTTCTCGTAGGGGATTCCTATCCTTTCCCCCGGGAGACCGAGGGCAAGAACCTTTCCGCTTCCCTGTTCAATGTTTATCAATACCTCATCAACATAACCCACATAATTCCCTTTTGTTGTGTATATCTGCTTTCCATAAATTTTTGACAGACGCATCACCATTTTAACCACCTTTTATTAGATAATCCTGCTTCTTAATATAGTTTACGCAGCTTCGGAAAGGGAGCAGAGGTGAAAATTTATAAACCCCAATGAACACAATCATGCGGAGTTTATGTAGGCATGGAAACATTTTAATAATAATGTATCCTATAGTTTAGTGTTGAACGTATATGGTGGGTGATGGATATGTGGGGAAGACTTGAGCATTACTTTGACGAATACCCCGTTAGAAAGCAGATAGCAAAGACTCTGCTAAAGTATGGCCTCAAGGTCACAGAGGACATGAAAATAAAGTGCGGGAACATTGATGTCCCCTACACAAAGATAGCAAAGGCACTTGATGTGGATAGGAGAGTCGTAAAGGAGACCGTTGCAATGATACTGAAGATACCCGAGCTCAGGGAAGTTTATATGGAGCTCGAGCCAACAGTGCACATGAAGTATGTTGGACGGCATGTTGGCTATGGAGTTATCGAGATTGAACCCGAACCGAGAGCAATAGGCATCCTTGCCAAGATCGCAACCAAAATTGCTGATAGGGGAATAAACATCGTGCAGGTTGTTGCTGAGGATCCCGAACTTTATCCCGAAGCTACACTAACGATAATCACAGAAAAGGGAATCCCGGGAGAACTTATAAACGAACTCTCAAAGCTTGAAGGCGTGAAGAGGATTTCTATTTATTGATGTTTTTCCAGGGGAAAGATTAAAAATCTCCCTATTAATTTTTCATTATGTTCATCAAAGTGCTCCTCTCTCTGATCCTTCTCTGGGATGGATACTTTTTCTTCAATTATTTAATTAGCCTATTAAAGAATTACAGGATTAAAGAGTGGACTCCATTTGTGAGCGTTCTAATTCCAGCGTATAATGAAGAAAAAAACGTGAAAAAAGCCCTTCTCCATGCACTATCCCAGGAGTACCCCTCCTTCGAGGTAATCCTTGTGGATGATGGGAGCGAGGATGGAACCTTTGAAAGAGCATCCTCAATTAGAGATGAGAGATTGAGGATTTTCAGGATAGAGCATGGAGGAAAAGCCAGAGCTCTCAACTTCGCCCTATCCAGAGCCCGGGGAGATGTAATAATCACCACAGATGCAGACACCCAACTGGAGAAAGATGCTGTTAAGGAACTTGTGAAACGCCTCTATGGTGAAGAGGTTCTGGCAGCTGGAGGGCAGGTTCGAGTCTTTAATGCCTCCTTTCTAACCAGAGCACAGGATGTGGAGCATTTAAGGATAGCAATGTTCAGAAGAGCAAAAGAAATGGAAGATTTAAGTGTTGCACCGGGGCCAGTTTCAGCATTTAGAAGGGAGGCACTTGAAAGAATTGGTGGGTTTGTGGAGAGCGGTGTTGAGGACTATGCAACCACAAAGGAAACCAAAAAATTTGGAAAGGTTGTTTATGCTCCCAGAGCAAAGGCATTTACGGAGATGCCAGAAAATCTCAGAATTCTCTGGGAACAGAGAAAAAGATGGTTTTTGGGAGATTTAGATCATTTAGGTGGGGGTTTTCTGAAAGAATGCCTTTTTTTGCTTCTAGGGGACTTTATAGCACTTCTAGATGTTTTGCTCCCTCTTCTGCTTATCCTAACGCAAAATTGGCTCCTGCTTGGAATCTTTATTGTTTTTGAGATTAGCACGATGCTCATACCAACTCTTGTGGAAGGGGGTTCCCTCCTGAATAGCCTGCTTTTCCCGGTTTTCCTCTGGTTCTGGGCAATTTTCTATCTAACATTACACCTCTACGGTTATTTCTCACACTTTGTAAGAAAGCATTAAGTTTAAATTCCAAGTGCTAACCTTCAAACAGTCTATCCTTTTAATAACCCTCTTCACAACCCTGGGAGCTTTCGTAGGGGGCTCAAAGGTTGCCTACACCGTGGGAGGAACTATTATCCCAGTTCACAATATGGAGTATCTTTCAATTGCCCTATTCAGCTCAGCCCTTGCGGTAACGTTTGCAAGCTTAAAAGCCCTTCCCATCTCGACCACCCAATCGGTTATAGGAGCCATTATAGGAGTTGGGATAGCTCAGGGCTCTCAGGTGAACTGGCATGTTATTTCAAAAATTGGCCTGGCATTTCTCCGGTAGTCGCGGGAATTTTAGCCATCGGAGCTCTAAGGGCATACGGATATTTCATAAACGACATGAAGAGCATAAGAACTGTCGAACTAACTTACCAGTGGATGATAATTTTAAGTGCTTCCTACACAGCATTTAATCTGGGAGCAAACGAACTTTCAAACGTCATCGGGATAATATTGTACGGCTTCTCCCTCAAGGGATGGCTGATAAGGGGATTGCTCTCATTTGGGCTTATAATGGGAGCGCTGACCTTCAGCTACAACGTGATAAGAACTATCGGTAGGGAACTAGTCTCATTGGGTCCCCTCTCAGCGTTTTCTTCTCAATTTGGATCATAAATGGCAGTAACAATTGCAAACGCATTTGGGTTACCGGTAAGTTCTGGTCAAGCAGTTGTAGGAGGAATTTTAGGGGTTGGAGTGCTAAAAGGAGAGAGAATCAACCGGATACTTGTCTGGAATATAATTTTGGGATGGATACTAGCGCCTGTGGTCTCATGCCTCCTGACATTAACTCTCCTCCGAATTCTCACATTTTTGGAATAGCTTTTAAACCCAAGTGTCCACTTTCGATGGGTGAGATAGATGGTGGAATTCAGATTTGAGGTAAGAGCGAGAGATGCAGCAGGAAGATTGGGAAAACTGGTGATAAATGGGAGAAAAATTGAGACACCCGCTATAATGCCAGTTGTCAATCCAAGACAGCTGATAGTGACTCCGGGAGAGCTCAAGGAAATGGGGTTTGGAATAATAATCACGAACTCCTACATCATATACAAAGATGAAAATCTCAGAAAGGAAGCACTTGAGAGGGGGATCCATGAGCTTCTTGATTATGATGGGATAATAGAGGTTGATTCGGGGAGCTTCCAGCTCATGCGCTATGGTGGTATAGATGTCACAAACAGGGAGATCATTGAGTTTCAGCACAAAATTGGCGTGGACATAGGAACATTCCTCGATATCCCCACAATCCCCGACGCTCCAAGAGAAAAAGCCGAGGCAGAGTTAAAAATCACCCTTGAGAGAGCCAAGGAAGCAGAGGAAATAAAGGAAATAGCCATGAACGCCACCGTACAGGGTTCAACCCACCTTGATCTCAGGAGGTATGCAGCTCAAAAACTTAGTGAGATGAATTTTGAAATTCATCCAATTGGAGCCGTTGTTCCCTTAATGGAAGCATATAGGTACAGGGAACTGGTAGACGTTGTAGTAAATTCGAAAATGGGTTTGAAGCCCGACAGGCCTGTGCACCTCTTTGGGGCAGGACATCCCATGATATTCGCTCTGGCAGTGGCAATGGGTGTGGATCTCTTTGACTCAGCTTCATATGCACTGTATGCCAAAGATGACAGGTATCTAACCCCGGAGGGCACAAAGAAGCTTGATGAACTGGAATACTTCCCATGCTCGTGCCCCATATGCTCACGCCATACGCCCCGGGAGCTCCGTGAGATGCCCAAAGAAGAAAGGACACGGCTTTTGGCACTTCACAACCTGTGGATTATCAGGGAGGAGTTGAATAGAGTGAAGCAGGCTATAAAGGAGGGAACTTTGTGGGAGCTTGTGGATGAGCGTGCACGGTCTCACCCCAAGATGTTTGCGGCTTACAATCGCCTCCTTGAGTATAGGGAATATCTGGAGGAGAATGAGCCGGTAACAAAGGGGTCCGCACTTTTCAAGATAAGCGAAGAATCCATGCGCTGGCCCATTGTGCTTAGGGCTAAGAAGAGGGCCCAAAGGGTGGGGAAAAAGTTTGGGGAAAAAATTGAACACCCCCTGTTTGGAGAGATTCCCAAGTATCTCGGGCTCACATTCCCTTTCGCCCAGAGTGAAGGTGAGGAAGACTTTGGAATATCAAAACCAAGCGGAAAGGAGGCTTTGACTTACATAAAAGCCATAGCCGAGTATCAGTTTGGGGAAGGTGCCTCACGTGCCTTTGAAAATGCTCTCGTCGAGCTATCGAGGAAAACGGGAATGCCGAGACAGATAAAGGTGAATGGAAAGCATCTGGCAACATTCAGGGCCTTTGATGGGTTCTTAACACTGGGCATAGAGGGAGCCAAGAGACTTATGGATATCCTGGAGTACCCGAGGATGCGGGTTGTCGTGAATGAAGATGCCGAGCCTTTTGTGAGGAGGGGAAAGAGCGTTTTTGCAAAGTTCGTTGTCGATGCAGATGAAGGGATAAGACCCTACGATGAAGTCCTTATTGTGAACAAAGAGGATGAGCTCCTGGGGACGGGACAGACCCTCTTGAATGGCAGAGAGCTCAAAATATTCAAACAAGGGATGGCGGTTAAGGTCAGGAAGGGTGTAGAAAGACTTTAAAGCCTCCCTCCCTATTTAATTATGGTGTGATCATGGAGTTGTTCTCTCTCATAAAGGCGCTTAAAAAGCCCGAACCTTTGAAGCCCTCCACAAGGGCTAGGGAGTTCCAGCTTACCCTTCAGAAGCATCATTTAGGGGATGAAATAGAGGTAGAAGGCTTTCTTCTCCTGAGACAGCCAGCCTACGCCCCAAAAGACGCCGTTTACTATATGCTATCCCCCCTCTCGCCCTCCGACATCAGGATTAAGGATGGCTTCACATCCTTTGCCGTGCTGAAGATAACGGATAAAAGCTCTCTAAATCCCGCCCTGAGTTTTAAGGGTGGGGAGTACGTCAGGGTTAGGGGAACCATTGAGGCATATCCATGTGGAACATTAAGAACAATAAATGTCAGGGAAATGGAAGCAGGCAGATACGAAAACTACTGGCTCGACTATAAGGAGTACGCTTTGAGCAGGCATGAGATGGAGCGTCTTTTCCTCGAAACTTTCTACACGGACAACTATCAGCTTGAGATCGCCCTCCTTTACTCTCTCTTCGCTTCCCCGTCCATAGTGGGTGCTCCCCTTGGAGAGGGATCTATATTCTCAACGCTCAAAGACAATGAGAAGGTCATCAAATCACTGTGGAGCGCCATGAGGTACCTGTTGGGTCTTTTCCCAAGAGAGCTCCACCTCATGAGCCCGCGCACTTCAAAAAAGGCGTTCTCATATGTTGATGAGGATCTGGATCTGGATTTCAAGCTCTTCACACCTCAAGGAGCCTCCATAAAATACTATTCCCCCGAAAATAGAAGGCTTCTGGGGGAGGAGATTCCTGCGTCTAAATGGGCCAGACCGGTTCTCAATGAGCGCAGGGCAATATTTTTAGCACCCAAACGCTATTCGAATCTCAAACCAAACGATCCCCTCGCCTATCTCTCCGAGACTCCATTCATCCCAGGCAAGCCTATAGGATACGAGAGGAATAGGGAGTTTGAACAGTTAATTCCCAACTTGATAGTAACCATTCACCTAGCGAGGGAGCAGTTCAAAACATTCTCCCCGGATGATGCAGTTTTAAGATACTTCAGGAGAAGGTTTAATGACTGGCTCAGAAAGAACAGGAGGGAATACGGGGAAAAATTTGATGCCCTCCGATTGAACGGGAGGGTTTTTGAGACGAATATGCGTTTTCTGCTGAGCATGCACCTTTTAGGAGAGATGAGCCGCTTTGAAGGCAGGGTGAGCAAGAGCATTGTAAACAATGTGCTCACGATAAATCAGGATCTGGTTGACACATGGATTAATGAGCTTTCCGAGAGGGAGCTCATAAAGAGCATCGCCTCCTACGAAAAATTTGTGGATACTGATAAAAGAGGACAGATCGCTTTGAGCATCTTCATGGATCTGGAAGCAACATCCGTTGATAAAATCGTGGATAAGCAGGAATTCTATGAGGAGCTTGTGAAGTATGGCTTTAATTCGAGAGATGCAGGCGAGCTGATAGAGAAGCTGATTAGAGAGGGTTACCTCTTCGAGGTCTCCATAGGGAAGCTGAAGCTGGTGGTAAGGTAGTATCTGTCGTGATAAAAAAGGGTTAAACGGTTTTTGATGCCCTGACCAGAGCGACGTAACTATTAGTAGGATACTCCTGCTATCCCGATGGCATCTAAGAGAGCATTGACTTTTCTGCATTCTCCAAGCCGGCTTAAAAATCTCACTCACAATTTTGCTCCAGACCCCATAGCACCAAAAATTTTAAATATCTCTTTTAGTTAACTTTTGTTAGAAAAAGCTGGGAGGTGGTACCATGCACATAGCTCTCATGGCAAACATAAACGGGAACTTCCCAGCTTTTGCCGCAGCCCTATCAAAGATTGAAGAATTGAAGGAAGAAGGATACAGAATCGAAAAATTCTACATCCTCGGAAATGTTGTGGGGATTTTTCCATATGCGAGGGAGATTTTTGACACCCTCGATGACCTCATAAAGAAAAATGACGTGCGGGTGATACGGGGGAGGTATGATCAGATAATAGCAGAAGCTGAAAGCAAGAGAGATATTGATACCATCGGAGAGCCGGAGTATGTAAAGAGGGCGCTCAAGCATGCATGGGAGAGCCTTGATCACGATGGCAGGGAGTTCATAAGAGGTCTCCCTATATATCTGGTGGACAAAATCGGAGGCAATGAAATTTTTGGAGTATATGGAAGCCCGTTAGATCCGATTGGAGGAGAAGTCCTGCCTGAGCAACCCCAGTCATACTACGAAGCACTAATGAGACCCATGAGGAGATATGAGCTCCTTCTCATTGGTTCCTCAAAACTGCCCTTTGAAGCTTTCACGAGATACGGGAAGGTAATATCTCCAGGAAGTCTGGGCCTGGTCCCCACCAATGGACAAAACAGCACGTTTGCCATTTTAAACACTGAAAAGCTCGATGCCAAGTTTATAGAGGTCGGGTATGAAAGAAAGATCATTGAAGAGAAGATCAAAAGGGAGGGGCTCCCAAGAGAGCTGGTTAAGCTATTATATCACGGAAGGCTCTGAGCCTTCGTATTTCCCTTCCCTCTTGATCACGAAAAAGTATATGATAGCTCCAATCCAGTTCAGGAATATTGCCACAATGACCCAGATAAGCTTCTCCGTATCCGGCATAGCTTTTTGCTTTGTGAGCACATCATATATCACCCATAGCATTGCGAGCAAGCCCACAAGCCAGAACACCATAAATATCCCGAAGAATACAAACATTTCGTCACCTCCATATCTTACGTAAGGTATTTACCATTGAGATATATAAACTTTTGGTTCTATCCGATACTTTTATAAGCACTCAGCATTGACCACTAATCGAGGCGGACGCCAATGAGAGAGATAACCGAGGAGAAGCTTCAGAGATACTTTAAAATAACACGAGAGGCACTTGAGACGCTCGAAATTGCTGTCCATAAAAAGAGCCTCCTCTATTCTGTTGCGAAAGACTTTTTAACCATGGCCAGAAGCTATTATAGCGACGCCGAATACTACTACAAAAAAGGCGACTATGTAACTGCTTTCGCGGCATTGAACTATGCACATGGATTCATAGACGCAGGTGTTCGCTTGGGAGTGTTTAAAGGCGAAGATGATAGGCTATTTGCCTTTGGATGAGGTGAGAACATGGGAGATTATGTCGTGGTGTTGGAAGCGCCAATTATCGTGAGAGACGTTGAGACTTCGGAGGATGCAATCAACGTTGCCGTTTCCAAGGTGGCAAAGGCTTTGAATAAAGAGAAGCTGGATTTTGTGAGGGTCGAACTTGGATATTCACAATGCCCCGTTTGTGGAAACCCCTTTGAGAGCGCTTTTGTTATCGGAAGCGTGGGTCTTGTTGGAATCTACCTGAGTTTGAAGGTGTTCAACGCACAGAGCGTGGAACATGCGGAGAGGATAGCCAAAGCAGTTGTTGGAAAAGCCTTGAAAAAGGTTCCTTTGAAGGTTTTTGAAATTAAAGAGATTGAAAACGGAAGTGAGGGCGAAGGATTGCACTTTGGAGGAAGCGAAGCTTAATCTTTATCTTTGTATTTCTCACCCTTTTTCCTCTTCAGTTCCTCCGAGATAGACTGTTAGACCTCCCACGCTATCAACGAGGAACTTCATTAGTCCCAACCCCGCTAGGAGAAGCAAGCTCCATAGAGGGATATAGTTGCTGTAAATTGCTTTAAATGCAGAGTTAAGTATCGTTATCACCAGTGCCAGAACCAGGTATCCCGCGGGATTATTTCTTATCGCATTAAATATTTCTCCAAGGGGGATAATGTTTCCTGTGAGATAGTAAGCAGGGGCTACAAGCGAGGTTACAGGAAGCATGAGGAAGGATACCAAAATCATCCCAAATCCCCTAAAAACCGCAAAGAGGAGGGCTCCAACAGTCACACCCAGCAGAAATACGGCGAATAAGACCATGAGCTCCGCCACAAGCAGGCTGGGGAGGGAGTTAATACCCCTCACAAGTTCATTTTTAATGATAACCTGCTCCCCATTGGCACTCCTGTACGCAACCCCGACCAGAACATAATTGAAGTAAATACTCACGAGCGCGACGATCAGGAGAAAGGGGATCGCCCTGTGAATATCCTCCATTGTTCTCTCCCTTATCCTTAGAAATTCTTGGTATGTATCGGAATAGACGGTCAAACCCCCGTATTCCATCGTAGGAGTACCGGGACGATAATATTTACCGGGACAGCTTGTGTTAATCTTCTCAAATATTTCGGGATCCATGGAATATATTCGATGACATGTGATTGCATCATTTTCCCCAAACATTCTCTCCTTAAGAGTGTTCAGCTCACTGTAATCTCTTATGAGGGGCGCAAAAAATGGAAAAAACAGGACATAGGTCATCATAACCGCCAGCATAAGGAAAGCCCAAAATTTCCAACTTCTAAAGGTTTTATCAATCACATCTCCAAAAAACTGCATCAATACCCCCAGCAATAGTCATGAGAAGATATTATTTAAGCATTTCGCATGTGTCCACGCGGTAAGCTTTTAAACACTTGTTAATCAAATCACAACATAACTTTTGGAGGATTTGACATGGCAAAGTTCATATTTGTCACAGGTGGAGTTGTGAGCGGACTTGGAAAGGGCATTACAAGTGCATCTCTCGGCCTTTTAATGAAATCAAGGGGCTTCCGTACCACAAACATAAAAATAGACCCCTATTTGAACTACGACGCTGGAACGATGAACCCATACCAGCATGGAGAGGTCTTCGTGCTCGACGATGGAGGAGAGGTGGACTTGGATTTGGGGAACTATGAGCGCTTTTTAGACACGAGTCTAACCTTCGAACACAACATAACCACAGGAAAGGTCTATTCTTCCGTAATTGAGAAGGAACGGCGCGGTGATTACCTCGGAGCAACTGTTCAGGTAATTCCCCACATAACAAACGAAATCAAAGAGCGTATAAGGAGAATAGCCAGAGATTACGATATTGTGGTCGTTGAAATCGGAGGTACCGTCGGCGACATAGAGAGCATGCCATTTCTTGAGGCTGCCCGCCAGATGCAGCTCGAAGAAGGAAGGGAGAACGTCGCATTCGTCCATGTTACCTATGTTCCCAAGCTCAAGGTCGTTGGAGAGCAGAAGACAAAACCCACCCAGCACAGTGTTAAGGAGCTTAGGAGCCTTGGAATTCAGCCGGATGTGATCATAGCGAGGAGTGAAGATCCATTGGAAGAAAGTGCAAGGAGGAAGATAAGCCTCTTCACAAACGTACCTGAGGAAGCTGTTATAAGTGCCTACGACGTCGAGGATACGTACGAAGTCCCATTGATACTCGAAAAGGAGGGGCTTGCAAGGTATATAACAAAGAGCCTCGGACTTGAAGACAGAAAACCGGATTTAAGGGCATGGAGGGAGATGGTGGAGGAGTACAAGAGGCTGGAGGAAACCGTGGAGATAGCAGTGGTGGGCAAATACGTTAAGCTGGCTGACTCCTATCTTAGCATTAAAGAAGCGCTTAAGCATTCCAGCGTTGCAAACGGGGTAAAGGTCAGGATAAGGTGGATAGAATCAGAAGATGTGGAGAAAGAGGGATACGAACTCCTGAAAGGAGTGGATGGAATAATTGTACCCGGTGGTTTTGGTGCAAGAGGTACAGAAGGAAAGATAATGGCGGTTCACTATGCGAGAGAGAAGGGCATACCTTTCCTCGGTATATGCTTTGGATTCCAGCTGACTGTTGTGGAGTTCGCAAGGAATGTCCTAGGACTTGAAGGTGCACACTCGACGGAGATAGATCCAAACACCCCATACCCCGTTGTGGATTTACTTCCGGAGCAGAGGGGAATTGACAAACTCGGCGGGACAATGAGGCTCGGTGCATATCCGGTGAGAATAAAGGAAGGAACTCTAGCAAGGGCACTTTACGGAAAGGAGCTTATATATGAAAGGCACAGACACAGATGGGAGGTTAATCCCACATTCATAGAGCAGCTGGAGAACAAGGGACTTGTTTTCAGCGGTATTTCGGGAGATGACAAGAGGAGAATGGAAATCCTGGAGTTGCCTGGGCACCCATATTTCATTGCAACCCAGTATCACCCCGAACTCAAATCGAGACCCATGAACCCTGCTCCTGTTTTTAGGGGTCTTGTAAAAGCAGCAAAAGAGAAAAAGTTTGGAGGATGACTTTTCTTTTTAAATTAACCCTCGAATTTCAGTTCACTCAAGAGGTCTGTTTCAATCGTTTCTTCTTTATCAGCAATCTTGACCTTAATTTCTTTTCCGAGTATGGTGGACTTTAGGTATATTGAGACTCTTATTTTGCTCCTCTCCCCGTTCTCTATGTGTTCAGCCCACACTTTTGGGAGAACCTCACTGTCTATAAAGGTTTTGATCCTCAGAGTAGCGCTGCCCTTTGATGGAAGCGTCGTCTCACCCAGGAGCTCACCATGGGCAACCTTATAGTCATTCATGTAGATTTCATATTCAATCCCCCTAACGGGAATCGGAAAGATGTTTGGATTGTATAATGTTACGTCGCTATAAATCGTGATAGCCCCTACGATTTCTCCCCATCTGGAAGAGACACGCTGTATTTGAGGAGTTTGCAGGAGTGCATTCTCCTCGCTTCCCGTTTGAATGCTCTCTAGAGTCGAATCAAGCTCTCCAAGGATATCCGTCTCTATATCTCGGTTGAATTCCCTTCTAAACGGGACCCCGAATATGGAAGCATCCATAACAACTGTGATTTTACTGCTCTCACCATTCCCTATGTGCACTTTAAATGCCTGAACTGCATTTTTATTGTCTATAACAAGTGGAAGGTCAATGGTCTTTTGCATAAAGCCAAGTTCAGCATGCCGGATTTCTCCAAAGGGAACCACTCCAAGTGCTAATGTTGCATCATCTATGCTCAAAGAGAGAGGTATGCCCCTTCCAAGATTTACATGGAGCCATATTTCAGTCCTATTTTCGTCCACATATCCCCATTCTGCCGTTATTTGAGGATTTAGATGAGTAAGGGAAAAAGCTAGGTACCCGATCCACGAAATAAGCAGCAAAAATATTATTAAAACTACTTTTATTGCAGCCCTCATGGTTCATCCTCCAGAGAATATCATCGTTGAAAGATTTAACCTTTTCTCAAATGCTGATGTCACCGGCATTAAAGGAAAGGTCACCTCTTTCTCTTCATGTATGTGATTACCACTGCCAGCACTGCCAGGATCCCTATTAAAATTCCTGCTTTTCCCAAATTGCCCTTTGTTTTAAGGTTCTCTTTCACCGGCACCTTTATCGAGTCCTCGAAGACATAGACATTATCATCACCGCTCTCCTTGTCCCCCACTGCTCTAATCCTGACCTGGATGGTGTAGTCCTTTGGAATAGCATCGCGATTTATGCTCAGCTCAAGAACACCCTCTCCGTCCTTTCCGGGGTTAAGATCCCCCACATAGTCCGTTCTCTTGCCCAGTGCAAAGGGCTGATCTGCTTTGACGACGCCCTCTATTATGACGTTCTCTGCCTGTTCTCCACCCACATTCTTGAGCTTCACGTAAATTTTCACATCTTCGCCCTGCATGGGTGTTTTATCAAATCTAACGCTCTCCACCACAACCTTGGGCTTCTCGTTTATTATTATGGGCACATTTACCCTGAGCTCCTTCTCATCCCCACTGCTGTCCCTGTAATCAATCTCCACAGGGATCTCATAGTTTCCTCCCTTTGCATCCCCGTCAACGTTCACCCTGAAGACAGCCTTTGCTGAGTCTCCTCCCTTAAGGCTGCCGAGATTTATGAGCTGCTCGCTCGTTTCGCTCAGCTCAAAGGGCTTTTCGGGCAGAGGTTTTAGAATAACATAACGGGCACTCCCGCTTCCGATGTTCTCCACTTCAAGGCTCACCTCAACGTTGTTTGTTCCCGCTAAAACTCTGCTCGGCGATGTGGAGACCTTCGAGATTATCAAATGCTCGCTTCCTAGAACGCTTATACCTATCACACGCTCATCACTAATTTTCTCATCGTCGGGACTGCTCAGATACTCAATATCAACCTTCAGGGGGTATACTCCACTCTCAAGTCTCTCACTGGCTTTTAGGTGAAATTCAATTGCAATTTCCTCATTCGGTGCCAGCTCACCCACATATTTAGCATTGTCCTCTCCAACAGGTAGAAAAGCATCAACTTTCTGCTTTGCAAGCTCCTTCATGATATCGTTTAAGGCGCTCTGAAGGTTCTCGCTTATGCTCTGGCTTCCTTGGATTGGAAGATTCTGAATTGCCGATAGGTCGATTTTGGTGACCTCACTTTGAACCTGCACCTCACTGGGTACTATCTTTAGAGAGAACGCCCTGGCGGTCTCATCTCCAACATTTTTGAGCCTTATTTTTAGCGTAAACTCATCCCCGGGCTCTATACTCTTCGGAGTGTCAACACCCTCAACCTCTATGTAAGCCTGATTCTTCCTCAAAACCTGAATTGAAAACTTGAAGTCCTGCTTTTTTTCATCCTTTGCGTCCCCGCTATAGTATGAAAGCTTTAGAGTTAAGGGATAGCTTCCTGTTTTTGCATCCTCCTTTACATGAAGCCTAAAAGTGTACTGCACCTCTCTGTTTGTTTTGACAATGGAAGTATACTGCTGGTCACTCGAATTATCGATGAGTATTGAAGTCATATCATCCACGGACTGTACTGTTTCAAGCTTTACGAGCAAATTCTTGGCAACTTCCATCCCCATATTTTTAAGCTTGACCTTAATCTCAAAATCCTGCCCGGGATAAACTTTTTCCGGCTTTTCAACGTCCAAGAGCTCAAATGTGGCATCGCTTTCCCTTGCAACGGTGATTCCAAAATAATCAAACCCCTGGATCATTTCCATACTTTGCCCCATTCCTATCGAATACATTACATTAACGTAGAGAGGATAGATTCCAGGGTCAGCATTCTCATTGACTTTAAAGTGAAATTCCAGAACCTTTTCTTCCTTCCCTTCAATGTATTCCACATATTTCGTAGCACTGTCCACAGGCAGGAGAACGCTTTGAACAAGTCCACTTTGGGAGAGAGTTTGAGCCAATGCCTCATTTGAGCCATTTGAATTCATATTCAGCATCATCGGTGATAAAATTACAGTTACATAGCGGGCTTCCAATGCACCCTCATTCTTGAGATGCACCTTAATCGTAATCTCATCTCCAGGCTTCACACTTTTTGGAGCTTCAACCCATGTTGTTATATACGCGGGTAATGTTGATGCTTTCCACCCAGGCGGTCCGCTTATGCTGAGCTTTGCCCCATTTGGATACACTTGGAGGGCTGTTATTGTGACTTTTTCTCCATCGACGTTCAAACTTATCGTCTCGTTTTCTCCTATCTGCTGAAAAGTGGGGAAGCTTATAGTTCTCGTAATATCTTCGAGTGTTATTCCAAGCTCCGGGTGTTCCTGAATGGTTTTAAAGACAGCTTCTCCTATCTCCTCTTGAGATGCAGTCCCAAGCCACATTAAAAATTGACCATACTGCAAGGGGTCTGTCATGTTGTATCCAAGCGTCTCCCCCATTGCATTGAGGAAAGTTATATTTGTCAAAAGATGCTGGATTTTCTGAGGATCAGGAATCTCTATGCTCGTGTAGTTTGCATTTATGGGCTTTCCATCTTTTATTATAACAACCATTGCCTTGTAACCCAGACTCCCATCATCGAGCATCGCCTGCTGAACTCTAGCTAAATGCACTATAAGGGGGCCCACAAAGACGGATTCTCCCTTATCCAGGTATCCTTCAAAGAGCAGGCTGCTTTGAGCCATTGCAACGTTAAAGTTAAACATGCTTGAAAGGAGCACTAACCCTAATAAAATTCCCAATTCTTTCTTCATTCTTCATCACCTCTAATTTTGTTCCCATAGAATATCTGCAGCAGTGCAGGCGTAACAATGAATGCCGCAAACATTGATGCGAAGATGCCTACGGCGAGCGTCTTTCCAAAGTCATGAACGGCTGTCAGCTCGGCGGCTAAAAGGGCCAAAAATCCACCAGCAGTTGTTAGACCCCCCACAAGTATTCCGGGCCCCACACCTTCAAGGGCGGTTACTATCGGATGAGGGTTCCCTTCATTAAATTCTTCTAAAAAGCGATGTGTTAAATGCATCCCATAATCCACCCCAAGGCCAACTATCATCGAGATAACACCAGCCAAGGTTTGATTGAAAGGTATCCCAGCAAACCCCATATAGCCCACGGTCCAAAACGCCCCCAGGAACATAGGAAGTATCATTGCAATGGAAACCAATGGCTTTCTAAAGAGCACTATGACAACCAATAAAACAAGAATGCTACCGTAGGTCGATATCTTGGCAACCTCCTGATTTGTAAGATCACCTAAAACATAGCTCAGATACGAATCCCCGGCAGGTCTTATCTCAACTCCCGGTGGGACATCTGCATTTTTTGCCTGCTCTTCAAAGTAGTGCATAATAGCTCCAAATTCATCAGGCCTAACCCCGCCAAAGTTGCCTTTAAATTGAACTAGGGTCATTGAGTAGTCATCGCTTACCAGATTCTGCCCCTGCGCTTCCTCCAAGGCTTCCTTTATTTTTCCCCTATCCTCCGGAATATAGCCGTATTTTTGGATCACAATGTCCGCAATGCTCTTTGCTTCAAAGACGTTGTTGTAATAGGAATCGGCTTTAATGCTCTTCTCAAAGCGGTAGATATCCCTAACTATGGTGGGATCCCTAACATCATAAGCCTTAACAAGCATATCCACCTCATCCTGACCTCCAAATTCATAGCGAACATCTTTCATAACTTCTATCTCGGGAACCCCCTCAGGTATCATTTTTTCGAGCCGAACCTCCGTCGTGACATGGGTTAGACCATAACCAAAAACGAGGGTTATCAAGAATATTATGCCCAAGAAGGTCCTTGGATGATCTCTAACAGTCCTTCCAAAAACAGTGAATGTCTTAGCAATGACTCCAGAATGCGCTCTGATCTGAGGGACTTCGTAATGTCCGCAGATCTTTTTCATGAGATCCTCCTCAAGGATTATGATGGCTGGAGTTATCACAATGGCATTCAAAGCCGCCAGGCTAAGTCCCATAATTAAAGTTAAGCTCAACCTCTGGAGACTCGGGAGAATCGAAAGGCCCAATGCCACAAAACCCGCAATCGTTGTGAGGGCGGCACCCAGAAGAGCTTTACCCGTCTCCGCTATGGCTTCCTCGGCAGATTCCTCTATTGAGTTGCCTTTCTTTCTCTCCTCATAGTAGCGGTTCGTTACATGGACTCCATAGTCGATACCCATCCCAACTACCATAGCTCCAACCACTGTCGTTACCATGTCCATTGGGATCCCAAGAAGTCCCATAAAACCAAGGGTCATTGTAACGCCAAAAACGAGAGGAGTCAATGGGATGAGAGCCTTTATAGGGGAGCGATAGAAGTAAATCAGGAGAAGAACCACAAAGAGAAGCGCAATCCCCATGGTTACCCTTAAATCGCTCTGGAGCATTGAAAGAATGCGGTAGGTTATTCCAATGCTTCCGGTTTGGACAACCTCAACGTTTTTTGGAAAGCTTGAATCCTTTATATCCCGGTTCATCTGCCCATAAATGCGCTGGATTGTCTGAGAACCTGAAGAGGAGCTCAATGTTGCCACTATTATTGTGCTCCTGTAATCAGAGCTTATTAAACCCGCCTTCACATCCATGGGGAGCATGTTTAAAACAAACTTTGCCTCCTCTTCATTCTTAGGGAGCCTCCCCAGCGCCTGAATGTATACATCGGCTAGGCTCATAGTACCTGTTACATACTCATGCTGCTTCAGACGCTCCTCAAGATTGTAGATAGCCTGAATCACCCGGGGATCTCTAATGTCATAAACCCCTCCTTCCTCAATAGAGGCTACTTTAACAATTATTAAAGCAGAGTCTCCGCTTTGGAATTCATTTTGAAGTGTCAAATAGTCTCTCACTGGTGGCAAATCCCGCGGGAGCTGCTTTGTTAAATCACCTTCAAAGCGGAGGTTCTGAATACCATAAATCGATACAATAAGCAAGAACATTGCCACTAGTGAAAATGCTATCCGATATTCTACTATTACCCTCGCGAGCCTTTTGAGCATTCTCTCACCTCTGAACTTTTGGAATTTTCCGAAAGATTTAGATGATTGGCATTTAAAAAACTTTGCCAGGTGCGGGACATGTTTACCGTAACTTTTATTTAGTTTTTGGTGATTGTTGTGATGCCCAGATGGAATCCAGAGCTTAAGAATCCTGAAAATGTGGTATTTGCAATTCTGGATGTTCTGGCAGACTTAGAATCAGAAGGAAAACTGAAAAAACTCCCAAAATCCCGGCAAAAACAATAATAGTAGTACTCCTCTTCAAACAATACTACAACTTACCCCTCAGAGAGGCACAACATTACGGCAGAGAATTCTTCGGCGTTACTGGGGCGCTTTTACAACCTGGTTTGGCTGTAGGGTCTGTTGTTTTTTGAAAGAGACTACTGTAACGCGGATACTGCTTGGGGTAATGTGTTACGCGCTGAA
>NZ_JBMXHE010000007.1:0-67819 GCF_053987695.1 Palaeococcus sp. (in: euryarchaeotes) | reverse complement strand
TAGAACGCTGGGATAGAGCATATGAAAAGTGGAAGGGAGGAGCGGAGCATCCGCCGGTGGGATGGCTTTTAGCTAAACCCTAATACTCCCTCTCGACAATGAAGTCCGCCAAGAGCTCTAAGTTCTTCCTTGCTTCACTCTCTGGGAGCACTTTGAGGGCTCCCTTCGCTTCATTGGCTAAATTTTTGGCGAGCTTTGCAGCATAGTCAATGCTTCCGTACTTTTTAAGGAGATTTATTGCCTTTTTAACTTCCTCTTGAATATCTTCATTTATAACTCCTTCTCCCTTTACATCACCCGCATATTTTCCAAAGACCTTGAAGAACTCTTTTTTGTCCTCTTCACTCGCATGCTCAAGGAAATGGGCCACTATTATCGTCCTCTTACCCTTTCTTATGTCGCTTCCAACCGGCTTTCCGAGTTTCTCTTCGTCCGCTATCAAATCTAGAACGTCATCCCATATCTGGAAGGCTATTCCCACGTTTCGTCCATATCTTGAGAGCGCTTGTATATACTCCTCATTGTCCGTTCCAATGATTGCCCCAATGGTCGCAGAGGCATCTATCAACGCCCCTGTCTTACCGCTTATCATCTTCATATACTCCTCAACCGTAACATCGCCCCTCGTCTCGAACTCTATATCCATTGCCTGCCCTTCACAGAGCTCATTTGATGTTTTTGCCATGTAGTCGAGTATTCTTATGACTTTAGAAGGTTCTATTGGTATCCTAGCTATCGCCTCGAAGACCTTTGAAAAGAGTAGATCGCCTGCAAGAATTGCCATGTTGATGCCCCATACCTTATGCACCGTTGGCTTTCCGCGTCTCTTTTCATCCATGTCCATTATGTCATCATGAACGAGGGAGTAGTTATGGAGGAGCTCAACGGCAGCTGCACCATATAATGCATCCTCCCACTTTCCTCCCACGGCCTCTGCTGCACTCAGCACAACGAAAGGCCTTACTCTTTTCCCGCCAGCAAGAGGATAGTGCCTTGCCGCATCATAGAGCTCTTTGGGCTCATTCTCGGGGATGAGCTCAAATATGGCACCATCAACGATCCCGGCTTTCTCCTTCATGGCTTTGAAGAGTGAATCGAATCTCATATTATCACCCCTTGATGCTGACCATATACCCATTTCTTGAGACAAATACATCCCTACCTATTAAATAACCTTCCTCTTCGGCAAGCTCGGCATAATGGGTGAGCATTCTAAAATCTCCATGTGCTGGTATTATGTTCTCAGGGTTTAAAAGTCTAATCAAATAGCGATGATCTTCTCTAGAGGCGTGCCCTGAAACATGGAGATCCTTGACGAGTCTTACATTCCGCATTCCAAGCTTCGTTTCAAGGGCATATCTTTGAGCAACATTCAGTGGATTTGGAATAACCCCCGCTGAGAACACTACGGTATCCCTCTCTCCAAGGTCGTACATCTCACCATTCGCCATTCTAGTCAAAACTGCACCCGGCTCTCCCTGATGTCCCGTCACTATTAGGAGGTATTTATCCCTAGCTTGAGACACTTCTCTAAGAGTCTTCTGAACTGCAGCGGGACTTCTAACAGCTTTGGCCCCTTTCATCTTTATCAAGCCAAGCTGCTTTGCGATGCCCGTGTACTTTGAGAGAGAGCGGCCTATCAGGACAGCCTGTCTCCCCATGTTATTGGCTATCTCTATGAGCTCCTGAAGACGAGCTATATGGGATGCAAAGGTCGTCGCCACGAGACCATCCGCATCCATCCCATCATAGTAGAAGAAATCTTCAAGGAGCATTTTTGCCACAGTCTCGCTTGGAGTCTTTGTGGGCTGTGCCACGCGTGTGGATTCTCCAAGTAAAACTTTAACCCCTTCTTTGCCGAGTTCTTTTAAACGTTTGTAATCGGGTTTTTCACCGAGAGGGTTGTGGTTGTCAAACTTGTAGTCACACGCATAGACCACCGCTCCTTCGGGGGTGTGCACCACAACCATGGCTGATTGAGGGATTGAATGTGTGATTTGAACAAATTCTATAGCCAGGTTCTCACTGACCTGAACTATCTCTCCATATTGTGTCTCGTACATTGGATTCTTAACCTCAAAATATCTCTCGCTTCTAGCTTCATTTTTGGCTAGCTTTATTGTGTATGGCGTTCCATAGAGGGGAACATTTGGATAATGAGGTGCAAGCTTCGTTATTGCCCCAATGTGATCCAGATGACCGTGTGAGAGTGCAATTGCCACGACATTCTTGTCCCTTAGAGCTGTGTCATCTGGAATTGCTCCCAATCTCCTAAGCTCCTTGGAGTTCATTTGCTGAAAGTTGACATCCTCATGGATGAGAACTCTATCAAGACGAATTCCCATATCAATTATTACAACCTCGTTCTCATATTCAATGGCGGTCATGTTTTTACCTACTTCCTCATAACCGCCCAGTGTATAGACCTTTATCATTTTATTTCCTCCGTAAATTTGTGTTGAGGCGGACTTCTGTCGGCCTCGGCCCTTTAAGTGATGAGGCGGAACCCCATCGGGTTATGCTATACTTGATGGGAGGGTTTAAAAATGTGTGCATTAGCAAATATAAGAAAAGTCAAAGAACCCTTCTCCCCTCCCTTAGAAACTCCCATAACTCTATCCTCTGCTCAAGCCACTCCCTCGCAAAGCCTGTAACCACGAGAGGCACCTTCCTAAGCTCATCCACATTCCTTGCACCGACGAGGAACATTGTATTTCTGAGTTCTTCTATATAACGTCTGAGTATGTTTACAACTCCATCAACATCTCCTTTTACGGCAGGCTTAAGCAAGGGTAAGGCAATTCCGGCTAAGTTTGCTCCCAAAGCTAAGGCTTTTGCGATCATTATGCCATCTCTGATTCCCCCCGTGCTTATTATTGGTAGATCAGTCGCATATCTAACTTCTGCAACACTTAATGCCGTGGGAATTCCCCAGTCCCAGAACCTAAATGCAAGGTTTCTACTCTTTTCATCCCTCGCCCTATAATACTCCACACCGCTCCATGAAGTCCCACCAAGACCTCCAACATCTATTGCATCGATGCCAATGCTCTCAAGTTTTACAGCAACTTCTTTAGAAACGCCCGCACCGGTCTCCTTCGCTATTATTGGATAAGGAAACTCACTCTTAAGCTCGGCCAAAGCATTCAAAACGCCCCTGTACTGGGTATCTCCTTCTGGTTGGACACTCTCTTGGAGAGGATTCATGTGAAATGCCAAAGCATCAGCTTGTATTGTCTCGACAGCTTTGAGGGCTTCATCAATACCATAGCGATTTGGGATTGTTTCGGAAAACTGGGGTGCACCCAAGTTGCCAACGAGGAAAATATCGGGGGCTACATCTCTAACGTAGTAGCTTTCCCAGGTCTCAGGCTTCCTTATCATCGCTCTCTGGCTCCCAACACCCATTGGAATGTTGAGCTCCTGGGCAGCTTTAGCTAAGGTCTTGTTTATCTTCCCCGCAAGCTGCGAACCTTTAGTTCCTCCGGTCATTCCCGCAATCATTATCGGGTAATCAAATTTCCTTCCAAGGAGCTCTACACTTAGATCAATCTCGTCCTTATCTATTTCAGGCAATGACATGTGGACAAAGTGTATATTCTCAAATTGAGTGCTCACATGAGCTTCAACCTGCTTCTTTAAACAGTGCTCTATATGCTCAAACTTCCTTATGACAGTGAGCTCTTCTTTATCAAACATGAAATCACCTCTTAATTGCAGTTCCAACCTTTTCCCCTTTAAGTGCTTTGATCAGGTTACCCCTAACTTTCCCGTTTATGAAGTAAACCTCCGAATAGCTAGAAATCTTGAGGGCTTCGCGGAGTTTATTCCCAATTCCCCCCGTAACATCAATTCCTGAGGATTCTGAGCTTTTGAGGAGATGCTCAATCCCTTCACTGCTGAGCTCTTCTATAAGCTTAGCATCCTCTTCCTTTGGGTTTTTGTTGTAGATTCCGTCAACATCCATAAGGAATATAACTTTGCTCGGCTTGAGCATCTTCGCTAGATAGCTGACTATCTGGTCTCCAGAGAGGATGTCTATCCCCTTTTCAAGAGCTATTGCTGTGTCTCCGAACAAAATTGGAATAAAGTCCTTCTCAAGGAGCTTCCTCAAAACCTCAAGCTCTCCGTAGATTATATCACCTTTCTCTATCATGAATATCGAAGAAGACGAGACAGAGTAAGCGGGCAGTCCTTCTTCAAGGAAAACATTGATTATCAAGTCGTTGAGCTTCAGCATCGCTTGGTGGGTCTTTGAGAAGCCTATCCTCTTGCGCTCCACATCGTTAGTAAGGCCTTCCCTAACGCGATATTCCTTCGCATTTGGGTGTCCAAAGCTGCCGCCGCCGTGGACAAGGATAAAGCCCTCCCCTGGATAAAAGCCGGCAATTTCTTTCGCTATTCCTTTAACGATGTCCTTGTTGAAGGAATAGGGAGCTTTTTTGTCACTTATGACACTGCCACCGAGCTTGATGATTATCATTGCAAACACCAAATAAACAATAAATTTAAGGATTTATAGCAGTTTTGAAGATTGATCATGAAGAGAGAGCATCTCTAATATTCTCAGCGCAAGATATGTAGCATAGGAGTCTCCACACACATAGCTATTTTTTGAACCATATGACATGTCAAATTCACCATAAGGGCATTGAATATCTTTAAGGAACTTTAAAAGCCCATCAATGTCTCTGGGAACTGCACCCATAGAAGTTAATGCTTCGATTACTAACTCAGTACTATACAAATCCGGAGCTCCCCAACCTCCTTCTGTTTGCTGGTTTTGCAACCATGCTATGGTCTTTTGATCACAATATTCGTATCCCAGTTCGTTAAGTAAGATAACGGAGTATGCCGTGAACTCTAAATTATGCTTAAAACTGCCGTCTTTTTCTCTGTACTCAAGCAGCTTATCCGCAATATCTCTCCTAGTTCCATTCTCTACAATTACATTAAGCTTTTTGCCGAGGTCTAAAAGCAGTATGAAATGCTCCATGTGTACAGGATCATTCGTTATAATGTCCGGATTTTTAAGATACTTCTCTAAGAGGAATACTGTCATATTTCGAAAATATTCCCACTTATTTTTATCCAGCTCAATTCCAGCCAGCTTATAACTATCATATATGCTCCACAGTGTTTTCGGATCGTTTGCTCTGGAGAGCTCTTTATCGAGATAGTCTTTGAGTTTAATCCTATCAATATCACCCCCCAGTGTCTTCAGGATATACACGGTTTTATAAGTTTCAATAGGATTGGTTTTCAATTTCTGGGGAAATATAAAACCTCCAAAAGGAGATTCCCTATTATGGATAAACTCAAGGGTATCCCGATCAGGCTCTTCTCCAATCATAATCAAAGCCATTATGGCAAAATAAGTGCCCTGATGCTCTCCATAATTATCCCCAAAGATATGATATCCACCATCATCAAGTTTTCTTTCTTCTAATGTCCTGTAAATAATGTCCCTGGATTCACTATCTAAGAGTCCCGTTTTATTAAGCACTCCCGCCACATAAGCAACATAAAAAAGAGGTGCCCTCGGATTTAAATGTGAAATCAGGTCTTGGGATATGTTCTGTATAAAGTCCTTCTTTTCCTCATAGGTTTTAAGCATTTTATAGTCAATCCCCATCATCTCAAGTGTCTCCACAGTATGGTAAAAGGAGGATATATATTCAACAACCTGTTTAAAATTATATCTCTCCGGAGGCCTTAATGAATACCACTCTTCGAGAGTCCAGTTCCCTGCCTTTGTATAGTTTAACGCAACGAGTGTTTTCAGTGCCATCCATGTACAATCCATCCCATTGCATGTGAACTTCCCGTTTTTCTGTCTGTATGAGAGTACTCTCTTAATGATCTCATTCCGGTTATGGGGAGTTTCATTTAACAATTTTAAACTCATCACGCCGAAGTAAATTCCACCCAGCTCATCGGGATATTTCGATACATTCTGGAAAAAGTTGTTCTCGTTGAGATGCAACCATTTTATCGTCCTTTCCTTATTATGTGGACTTTCATTTATTAAGGATAATGCACTGATAAAATAGTATGTAGAATCAATATAGGGCTGAATTAGAATAGGGTCATCGAGAAAACCGCCGTCGGTGGTCTGTCCGAGGTATAAGCGTCGTAAGGTCATATTTATCCATTGATCTTCTAAAAAATCGGAGAGATTAAGGGGTTTCATCGAATTTGTTTTCTGGCATGTTTGGGGTTCCTTTGTTGCCGTCTCTTTGGGGAGGGACTCAGAAATACAGCCCGAAATGGCCGAATTCACAACTAAAAGAATTAAAATGAAGGGAATAGCTCTCCCTGTGCCCACCATTATCCCCCCTTAAAAAGATACTGAAGCTGTGGCTCCAACTCCATACCACGTATGAGTTCCAAAATAAAAATCATTGCTGGCATGTGTAGACACCTTAAAAACTCTTGATCCATCATGAGTTTCTGCAGATACTTCTCTACTACCACTCCCAAAGTCGTATCCAAGGTAATATGTGTCAAAAGCATGGAAGGTCTTGCTTATTGTGATTGAACCGGATTGGGTACTCAATGTAAACCCAGGAGGTTTGGAAATTGTTATATCTGCATTTAGTTTAGTAGTATAAAACGTAATCTCCACCCCCATTGATATTTCGTCTGCATTATATCCTTCCCAATACACCTCATCTAATTCTCTCCATGACATAGCATCTGTGTATCCTTCCACAAGCACATAATCTCCGGACCAATATGCCTCCCTACGCACTGTTTCTTCAGCATATGCTCCAATGTAAACTTCTCCCACTGCGGGGAGGGTTATTGGTCTTTGATTCCCATCTGCATCACTTTTTGTATCTGCAACAAGAGCAAGAGGAGTATTTGCTTTACTTGTTATATCTTCCATATGTCTCATCGCTATTTGCCTTCTTATTTGTTCAATCAATATTTTCTTGTTTATCCCTTCTGCATTCGCTATGGTGATTATTCCGTCCTTTTCTATGATTTTCACGGGTTTTTCCTCTATGTAGAGAGCATATTCTGGGATTTTTGTAGTATCTGCGGCCCTTGCAATCCCTGCTGTTGTTCCGATTATTATCAATCCAACAAGCAGTGCAAGCAGTTTTTTCATTTGTCCACCTCCTACTAAACACTGCAATAATACTTTTGACCTGGAAACTTATAAATTTTTCTTTTACTAGTTGTAATCCATCACAATTTTCCTCTCGTGGAGTTATTACCTTCTAACCGTGTCTTCAAGAACCCCATTAGCCAAAAGAGACCTGAGTAAAAGAATGAACAAAAACGAACATTACTATGTAATATCCTCAATCCTGACTCCCTCGCGGCTTATCTTTGTTATGAGTGGCATTCCCCCACCTATTTTTATTGCCGTTGCCACTTCACTCTGCTTGCTTGGTGCTAGAGCATACATGCATCCACCCCCACCAGCACCCGTGATTTTAGCCCCTATCGCTCCTGCTTCTCTGGATGCATAGACCAGATCACTCAAACTCTTTGTCGAAACTCCAATGGCATCCAGAAGCCCGTGATTTATATTCATAAGCTTTCCAAGGAGCTTAAATTTTATATCTCTATCATAGTCAGAAAGGATTATCTCCCTTGCCCTCTCAACAACTTTCCCCATTGAGCTTATTATGGGCTCCATTATATCGGGCATTTCCTCTAGATTTCTTCTGACCTTTGAAACGAGCTCTTTTGTGCTCCCGCTTGTCCCTGTATAACCCACCACTATTGGAAGTTCCAGAACAGGTAGCTCTTCAAAGGAACCTTTTTGGTAGTACAAGAAACCTCCAACGGCTGAAACCGTTGGGTCTATTCCACTTGAAGCACCTTGGACGAGGAGTTCCACTTTATGACCGAGCTTACCAACCTCTGAGGGCGTAAGCTCAAGTCCGAGCAATCTCGAAACAGCTCCTATCGTAGCCACTGCCACGGCTGCCGATGAGCCAAGTCCAGCTCCCACGGGAATCTGGGAGGTTATTGAGACCGTAATTCCCCTATCTTCTCTATCCGCTTCTTCTTTAACAAGTTCAATAGCCTGTCTCACATAGCTCAAAACTTCCGCAGCCCGTCCATAATCGCTCTCAAAGTAAATCTCATTCTCCGAGAAAGATACAGTTAGGCCCGGGACTTTGATATCCTTTGCTTCAATTTTAATGGCTTTCTTCTCATTGAATGATGCCCAAACATAAGTCCTTAAATCAATAGCTGCTGCAATAGCGGGTTTTCCATAAACAACGCTGTGTTCTCCAAAGAGTATGATCTTAGCAGGTGCAGATGCTAAAACTCTCATTTCCAACCCTCCAAAAGTTAAGGGAAGATAGGGGTTAGGGGTTAAAATATTTGCTACTTCTTGATCACGATGGATGCATAGCCAACTATAGCATCCGTGCTCCTGCTCACTTCATAGCTTGTCGTATAGTGTAAAAGCTCTGCTTCAACAGCTCCTGCCAAACGGGAATAAACTATCGCTGCAGCAACCCCTCCGGGGCCGCACATTGTGTGATTCATCTCTCTAAGTTCTTTAAACATTTCTCTATAATCCAGGTTCAGGATTTGTCTTATTATCCTGAAGTCCCACTCTTTTATCCTACCCAGTAAATCCCCACCCCTCGCTCTAAATGGCATGTAGCCATATGCATATCCGTAGTGTATCATATCCGTACTGGCTATGACGACGATGTCCCTTCCCAGCTCCTGAGAGGCTTCAAATATGGCTTTTCCCAGATCCTTGGCAACTTCTTCATCCTGAATACTCAAAGTTATGGGAACTATCTCCACATCCTCATCCGCTTTTTCAGATATATACTGGATAAAGGGAAGCTGAACTTCCAGGGAGTGCTCATATTTATGTGCCATGTCATCCAGATCGGCGAGGGTGGAGTGCTTTGCAATTGCCTTTGAAAGTTCAGCATCAACACGGACTTTCCCAAGAGGTGTAAGCCATTCTCCCTTTGGATAAATCGCAACTGGAGAGCCAAAACCCGCATGGTTAGGCCCCAAGAGAACGAAAGTCTCCGGAAGCCCATCCTCATAAATCACCTTAAACGTCCTCGACGCTGTGAAACCCGAAAATACATACCCTGCGTGGGGTGCAACTCCCGCGGTTATTTTTCTTTCGTTTCCTCTCTCTCCCAGATCCCCAAAGAAGTGCTCAAGCATTGTCAAAAGCTCTTTATCCCCGGGATAGAAAGTGCCCGCAACGGCTGGATATCTCATTCACACCACCAAAGGAGAATAGCATTTGAAGTTTATATGCTTTAAGATAAAAAGAGTAAAGAGTAGAGAGTGAGGGCTTTAGCCCCGTATAATTCTCATCTCAAAGTCTTCTACCGTAAACTTAAAGTCCTCCCTGCTTGAGATCTCACCCCTGTTGAAAAGGACTTCTCTAGCAAGTATCCAGTATACCAAAGCAAGTGCCTTCCTACCCTTGTTGTTTGTTGGGATTGCAAGATCAACGAAGCTCAGGAGGTTCTCAGTATCAACGAGAGCAACTATTGGAATTCCTATCTCTTTCGCCTCTTTGACCGCCTGATGATCGGCCCTTGGATCCGTAACTATGAGGACATCGGGCTCTATGAAGTTTTTGACCTGTGGATTTGTCATCGTTCCTGGGAGAAATCTTCCCGGGATGGCCCTTGCTCCTGTAACTTCCCCAAATTTTTTAACTGGTTTCTGACCGTAAAGCCTGACGCTAACAGCGAGAATATTCTCGGGGTCAAACTTAGCCAGGAACTTCCCGGCAACCTTTAATCTTTCATCCGTCTTCCGAACATCCAAAACGTAGAGACCATCTTGCCTTACCCTGTAGATAAAGCGCTCCATATCCTTTGTCTTCTGCTGGGTTCCGATATGGATACCAGCTGCCAGATACTGGTCAAGTGAAACTAAATACTCCTCCATTTTCCTTCACCCCTCAAAAGTTATTATTCTAGCTCTTTCACCCAATTCTTCAGCGACTCTAATGAGCTCGTTTATTTTAACGAGCGAGTCAATATTCAACACAACTGCCGGGCTTTTGAGCCCAACAGCCAGATGAGCCAAAGCCGGATCGGCTGACTCAAATGAAGCTTCCGCCAGTATGGGCGTTATCTTCTCTGATCTTGCATCGCTTACTATGTTATAGATATCGGTGAGCGTTCCAAAGTTTATGGGCTTTATGGAGAGCGCATTGTAGTAGCGCCTGTCCAGGATATCCTTCTCTTTAAACAGGTTCTCACCGTCTATGAATACCCCATGGGTTTCAGCCATGAGTTCAAGGTAAACCTCCTCTTCAGAGCTCAGAGGCTTGATATACGCCACGTTATGGTTCTCGATTATCTGGAGGAGATCCTCAAGATTCATATCCTCGAGCCCGATAAGTCCAAGACCGATATCAATCCCAAGCTCCTCACTTGCCCTTTCTGAAGCCTTTGAAATGTTTTCTAGAGCATATGACTTTGAAAGCTCCCTAATTTTGACCGCCGCATCCAGTGCGTCTCTTATCTCGGTTATATCCCTAACGATTGCCAGATATTTAAAATGTCCGTCGCTTCCAAATTCCACCATTGGGACGGGTATCTCCGTGCTGAATGTTCCTCCTATATATCGATATAGAGGGATTCCCTTCGAAACCGCCGCCGCCTTTGCAACAGCTATCGATATAGCCAGAGCCGTATTCGCGCCAATATGTCCCAGATCTTCCGTTCCATCGATCTCCCAGAGGTAACTATCTATGAGCTCCTGATCCTGGGCATCGAACCCTATTAACTCAGGGCCTATTATTTCGTCGACTTCACTAACTCCTCTATACGCTTCCACCAGATAGAGCATTGGATTGGTCTCCAGGGGGGCTGCAAAGCGTCCAAATCCTGAAGGCGTGATAACATCCACTTCTATGGAATATTTACCCCCTTTAAGCACCGAGATTCTTGAGATTACGTTGTTTATTATCGTGTCCATAGCTCCACCTTCAGCTAGTCGGTCTTATAACCGTGATTGGAATTACACCTTTTTCAAATTCCAGTATGGCTGCTTCCAAGGGTGTTATTCCCTGCGGAACTTCGATTAGCACGGGTGCTCCCATAGCTATCTGCAGAGCCCTTGCCCCTACAACCCTCGCCTTTTCAAACCTTGTGTACTTAAACATCACCATCACCTTTGCAAATTTTGGTGGGGCCGCCGGGATTTGAACCCGGGTTTCCGGCACCCCAAGCCGAGAGGATGGACCAAGCTACCCCACGGCCCCGCCAAAGAAATGTGGTTTTTAAATCTTGTACTGCATCACATCATCTATGAGCTCAACGTGACTCAGGAGCATTCTTCTGCAGCAGTATCTCTCCAAACCCAGATCATCCAGCACTTTCTCCGGGTCTTCACCTTTCTCCACACGCTCCTTGAATATGTAGTATTTATCACCTATCACCTTGCCACAGGTGAAGCACCTTACGGGTACTATCATGTTTACACCTTCTCAACCTTTTAAATTTATTAAATTTAAATCTTTCGAAAGTATAGCAAAGGAAAGGGCTCAACGATAGCTCTTCTGTCTCTTAGCTCTCGGACCTTTTGTTGAGCGGTTCGGTTTGTGTGGCTCTGTTCTCCTTGAGTCCCCAACGAGCATTGTCCTATCATACTGCATGTATGTGTCTTTCAGTGCCATGTCATTTGTCCATTCCACGAGTGCCCTTGCGATTGCGACGCGCGCTGCCTCGGCCTGACCCATAACTCCTCCACCCTGAACTTTAACATCTATATCAACCTTGTTAACTATTCCCTCTCCCGCCAATACGAGGGGTTCCATAACAACAAAGCGGATCATCTCGGGCTCCATTATCTCTACGGGTTTTCCGTTGATCCTGATCCTACCCTTTCCCTCTCTAATCGTGGCTCTCGCAATTGCACTCTTCCTCTTTCCAGCAGTTTGGATTACCTTGACCATTTATATCACCTCAGAATTTTCCACCCAGATACTTTGCTACATCACCAACTTTAACAAACTTGGGAACCTTGAGTCTCGATATGTGAGCCTCGCTTATTGTCTCAAACTCTTTGCCTTCGAACTCCTTAGGAACACCTACGTAAACCTTCAGGTGCCTGAAGGCTTTCCTTCCTTTGTCCTTCTTCCATGGGAGCATTCCCCTAACTGTTCTCCTTACAATCTCGTCACTTCTTTTTGGATAGAATGGACCTTTCTGCGGGTTCGAGATTGACCTGAAGCTTGTTCTGCGCTTGTACTTTTCAAAGATGTACTCTTTGTTTCCGGTGATTATAGCCTTGTCAGCATTAACTATAACAATCTCTTCGCCCTCAAGGAGCATTTTAGCAACCTTTGAAGCCATTCTTCCCAATATGAGTCCTTCAGCATTGATAATCCTCATGGCTCATCACTCCATTATAATTACTCCACTACCCTTGGGGTTTCTCTCAATAAGCTCTTCAATCTTAAGAGCCTCCCCACCTGCACTCAGGATCTTGTTCCTTGCTTCTTCGCTAAAGCTCCATGCTGCAACGATTACTTTGTGATCAATTCTTCCTGCGCCCAGGACTTTGCCGGGGACTATGACAAAATCACCATCCTTGGTGTATCTGTTTATCTTGCTAATGTTAACCTCTGCCTTCTGCCTCCTTGGTTTCTCCAGGCGCCAGGCTATATCCTTCCAAATCTTAACATTTTCTTCGTTTGATTTTTTCCTTAAATACCTTATGAGCCTTCTCAAATTAATGTCAGTTGGACCCGTTCTCTTCATGAGCATTCCTCCATAACATTTTTCATCTCGCACCGTCTTGGGAGGGATAACCGTGATGGTGCGGGGGACGGGATTTGAACCCGCGAACCCCTACGGGACGGGACCCTGAATCCCGCGCCTTTGGCCAGGCTCGGCAACCCCCGCGCTATTCCGCTAATCTATGAAGTTCGCTTATAAATTTATCGCCCTTTCTCATGAGTATCTTCAGGGCGATGCTGACGATTTGCTCCACAGGAATTTCTCCATTGCTTTCAACTGTAAACACAAAGGTATCCGGAACTATCTCCTCTTTTATGAGGTCTCCTTTATATTCATCAAACTCCCTGGGGAGATAGAACGGCTTTTCTGTAATTATGATCAGTTCATTTTTGTTTTCTTCTACGGGCAATTCCCTCTTCTCTGCAATGCCCTTTAATTTCTCCCAGTTTGGAACTTCCTTGCTCACATGGATCTTAGTTAAGTACTTGTAGTAAGCAATCCCCGGCTGCCATTTTGCATGCTCCCTTCCGCGGCCAAGCCTCGCGTATGCGTTAAACATGACCCTCTGTCCTTCGGCGAGCTTGACTATGGGTATATCCGGATTTGCAGGTTTAATATCGGGGTCATCGCTCTTCAAATCTCCCGAGTACACCACGCCAGGACCTTCAGCCTCAAGTGAAAGGGTCACGGTATACTCGTCCAAATCCAGCGAATCAAGTTCAAATCTATCTACAGGCGTTGTTAGAGGAATCAGACCCAGGCGGTGTGCAATCATCTCATCAAACAGGGCGGAATTGTTCTCATAGAACTCCACTTCATCAATTGCAAAAGTTGGAACCTCGGCAATTATAGTTCTCCTCAATGCGTTTGCGAAGGCTACATCTACTCCCCAGATAATAAAGCGAACCGAATCCTCTCCCCTTTTAAGAATTTTAATTTTCATCGCTCTCACCAAAAAAAGAAGTTGTAAGGGTCAAACCCTTCTGCCTCTCCTACCGCCTTTCGGTCTCGTACCATCGTGCGGTATTGGAGTGGCATCCTCAACTCTTCCTATCCTGAGACCCGCCCTTGCCAGAGCTCTAATAGCAGCTTGAGCACCCGGTCCTGGAGTCTTGCTCTTGCTCCCTCCCGGAGCTCTGACCTTTATGTGAACACCGGTGATGCCTTTTTCCAATGCTTCTTCCGCCGCCCTCTTAGCTGCCATCATTGCGGCATATGGTGATGGTTCATCCCTATCCGCTTTAACCACCATACCACCGCTGCACTTTGAGATGGTCTCAGCACCTGTCAAATCGGTTATATGAATTATTGTATTGTTGTAGGAAGAGTAAATGTGAGCAACTCCCCACTTCTCCTTTTTCTTTATGTTGATCTCATCACTCATTGTGCCTCACCCTTTTGAGCCTGTTCTATCATCATCCTCTCGGGATGCTGGGCATTTGCAAATGGTGAATTCTTAACGTAGGATATTGTTTCTTCCTCTCCCCTGAGCACTAGATAGCTGGGAGATCTGATAACCTGTCCGTTAATCTCTATGTGCCCGTGAACTATTAACTGTCTCGCTTGCCTTGGAGTTCTGGCAAAACCTCTCTTGAAGACGAGTGTTTGAAGTCTTCTTTCTAAGATATCCCCAAGCGTTAATGAAAGGACGTCATCAAGGCGTGCCTCTTGAGGAAGCACTCCAAGTCTCTTCAATCTCTGGAGGAGCTGTTCCCTCTCAACTTCAGCCTGCTTTCCACGAGCGGCAAGCAAACGCCTAGCCCTTCTTCTAAAGTTCCTGAGCTGTGTCTCATGCTTCCAAAGTTCCTTCTTGTTCTTCAGAGCATACTTCTGCATAATGTCCTTCTCTCTATCAATCCTCTCCTTAATCCAGGGATGAGAGGGAGTCTCATACCTCTTCCTCTGTCTTTTAGGGTCTCCCATTTACACCACCTCACTTCCTTCTCCTACTAACTCCCAAAGTAGCACCGTGTCTAAAGTGCGCCCTAGTCCTCTGTCCTCTAACAGGCAGACCAAGCTGGTGTCTGATACCCCTGTATGATCTCAATCTCATGAGTCTGTTGAAGTCTTCTCTCCAGTACATGGCGAGCTTTGCTCCAATTAAGTGCATGCTTCTTCCTGTCTCGTAGTCCTTCGGTCTGTTAACAGCCCACTCGGGAATTCCATGGGCAAGGGGATCACTTAGCACCGCCTCTATCTTCTTAACATCCTCGTCCTTCATATAACCGAGTTTTTGGAATGGATCCAGACCAGCTGCCCTGCAGAGCATTGTTGCAAAGTTTATTCCTATACCTTTAATGCCTGTTAAAGCCCACCTAAGCTGCTTATTTCCGTCCAAATCCGTTCCAGCGATACGCACGATGTGTCTAAAGTCTGCCATTATAATTACACCTCCAACGAGTTAATCCTTCTCAAGGATTTTGGCGCCGGGACGGGGATTTGAACCCCGGTGGGCAAACGCCCACGGGCTCTCAAGGCCCGCGCCATCCCAGGCTAGGCTATCCCGGCATAGATTCTATAGCCGCTACCCTTCGATAGCTCTCTCACATCTTTAAAGGTTTGCTCCATCAAACCCTTAATATATTTTGCGCCTTGATTTGTGCGAATGACAAGCTGAAGTAAGCCTCCATCGTAGAGATGCTTAGGAGCATTTATAACTATTTCCCTCAGCACCTCTTTGCCCGCATGCACGGGAGGATTTGTTAGTATTGTGTTGAACCTTTCATTTGCAACGGGTTCATAAAGGTTTCCCCACCGCACCTCCCCATTCTCCACATTGTTGATTTTTAAATTTTTCCTTGCTATGCTGACCGCTCTCCTGTTCACATCCACCATAACCACTCTTTTTACAAAGCGCGATGCCACTATTCCTATTACACCATAACCACACCCGAGATCCAGAAGCTTCCAGTCCCTGCTAAAAATCGCACTCTCCAAGAGAAGCTTGGTTCCTAAGTCGAGCTTTCCAAAGGAAAAAACTCCGCTCGCTGTGATAAATTTAAAGCGCTCTCCCCTCACCATAACATCAATGGTTTTCGTTTTCAATGGAACGTTCGGGTTTTCGGAGTAGTAGTGGCTCATGGAGGGAAGTAAGAAAAGGGGTTTAAAAAGGTAAGGGAAAACATCATTAATGACGTTAAAATGAAGGTTAACTTACGCTGGTGCCTATCCTGCAAGAGGTGCTACCACATCTTTGGATACCAATCCCTGGGCATGAGCACCTTCTCCACATCAACCGCTATACCCTTCCTCTCATTGAACATTTCTCCACTGGTCATCTTGGCTTTTCCAAGGGCAACAAGCTCATCTTTGAGCGTCATTATGGCCACGAGGTCGCCACGCTTAATGCCTTTGTGAAGCTTGACAACTCCCGGAATCGCCAGGTCCGCCCCATAGGTTACGGCAGCAACCGCTGAGTCCCTAATCCACACCTTGGGCAAGTGCTCAACCGCTTTCTCCATTGGTTGGATTGCTTTTCTAAAGTAATCCTCTATTCCATCGTCCTTCCAAAAGTGATAGGCATCGATCAAATCGTGGAGCGTTACGAGGGTTTCATCCTCCTTGAAGGGTCCACTCCTCGTCCTCCTAAGCTCGGCCATGTGAGCGCCTACTCCCAAAGCTAGGCCTATATGGTGGATGAGCGACCTTATGTATGTCCCGGCTTCGACACCAACCCTGAAGAGGACGTCCTTGCCATCAATCTCCAAAACATCAATGTAGTAAACCTTTCTGGTTCTCAGTCTCCTTTTAACGGCACTCCTCAAAGGAGGCCTCTGAATTATCTCACCTTCAAACTCCCTCATTACTTGAAGTATTTTTTCCTTCTTAACATTACCGTGGAGGTGCATTAAAGCCACATACTCCTTACCTGCCGGTAAAAGGGCTTGAACCACCCTCGTGGCGTTTTCAAGGGCTGTTGGGAGAATACCGCTCACTTTGGGATCAAGGGTCCCACCGTGGCCCGCCTTATTTAAGTTTAAAATCCTCTTAACCCATGCCACTACCTCATGGGAGCTCGGTCCTGGGGGCTTATCCAAGTTAATAACCCCATACTTTATATGCAGATCCATCGGTCTTTCATAAGGAGGAAATCCCCACTTGGGGTTGGTCTCTGCCCGATCATCTTTAACCACAACCTCTCTCTTAATATCGGCTGGAAGCCTCCCTTTCTTTTTCTTCGCCATAATCTTCGCCATAAGAATCACCCATGAGCTTGATATGATGGAATAAGAAGAGAAGCTTATAAAGATTTATGGAAAATTCATGTTGCTGTAGAATAATCATCTAACAGCATGCTCTTAAAAGCCATAAGTTTCCCCAGTTCCTTATATTACAAATTTGCAATTTGAAAAAAAGGGTGGGCAAGCGCCCGTTTCATTCAAAGTGCTCATTCGAGTGTTATTCCAGCAGCTTCAAGGGCAGCCTTGACGGTCTCGTCGTCGGCGTTGCGTTCGATGCTAATCTTCTCTGGAAGAGGCTCGAGGTGTTTTATGTTCATCCTTCTCCTCTTAACACCGTTCCCTGCACCCGTTACCAAAACGAAGTTCCTGTCTATTATATCAACCACAACTACCTTCTTTCCTGCCCTTCTTCCAGCTATGATAACACCTATTCTCCCAACTTCAATAGCTACCATTCATTCCACCTCCTTCTTTTTTCCCGTCCCCGCGTCGCCATCGAGGACGAGGTGGTCGATGGCTGCCTTCACAATTTCGAAGACGCCATCAGGATACCATTTTGAGGTATCAATCACCAGGTTATAAATTGAAAGGTCATCTATGTCGATGCTGTAGAGGTTTAAATACCTTTTCTTATTCTGCTTTTCACGCTCAACGGTCTCCATAAAGGCAATGTCATAGGGTTTTTTCTCCCTGCGTGCCACGCGTTCAACCCTCACCCGCAGAGGAGCGTCGAGCCATATTTTTAAATCCGCTTCTTTAACCATCCAGCCAGCCAGACGGCCCTCTATAATCACATTACCTTCTTTTGCAGCTTCTACCTGACGCCTATCGACTTCTCTATCCACCTCGGGATGCAGCTCTGCATATTCCTGGAACTCCGGTAGGCTCATTCCCATCTCTTCGGCCATCTGACGAAATATCAAACCTGCATAGACATGCTTAAAGCCATAATATTTGGCTAAATTGCGGCATAATGTTGTTGTACCACTCCCTGCCAAGCCGCTCACTGTAATTACTAGCCTTTTCATTTTCATCCGCCAATTTTAGCTTTAAATTTCTATTTGAGCCCTAACCTGAGCCTTTATAACTTTACGCATGCACTCAGGGCACAAGTGTGGCATGGGTCTCTCGGGTCTCTTCTGCGTCTTTGAGAGCTTTCCTATTTCACTTGGCCTTCCCCTTGGAATACCGTTCAGCGGTCTTCCACACATTGCACAGTGGGCAACCTTTGGCTTTCTTCTTTCGAAATGAATTGTCACCCTTCCTCCGGGTGTTCTAACGTATTTTCTCCTCCATGACCTTGACCTATACATTGGCTTCATGTCAACACCTCCTGCTAAGCTTTGTTTTCCGGATGGCTTTTTAAATTTAACTAAGCCATGTCCAGCAGCTTCCTCAAGACGGAGCTTACTATCATTGATGTAAGGAAGTACCACCCAAAGAAACCCAGCTCATCGGCCGGGAGTGCCGAGTGGTACATCCCATGGATCCAATCGAAGAGGAAGAACTTAAAGGGAACCTTTATTATTGCAACCTCCGTAAGCCACCTTCTCATCCAGCCAAAGAATATCCAGAATATTGGAAGGGTAAAGAGCATTGGCTTGAGCATTGAATCCTTCATAACTTCATTCTGGAGCTTCAGCATTTCCATCTGCTTCTGCTGGAGCTTTCTCATCTTCTTCTCATCCTTCTTGGCCTGAGCTTCTTTTAACTCCTTCTGGAACTCTTTGTTCATCTCCTGAAGCTTCTTCATCTTGCTCTGGTCAACCAGAAAGTAGTTTAGCAGGGTGAAGAAGGCTCCCAAGATTATTCCCGATATTGTAACCACGCCCATTGGATGCTGCATAAGCATGCTTCCAAACACACTATCCAGAGCCGAGTAAATGCCTTCAATCATATTCTCTCACCGCCAAATTCAATATCTTAACCAGTTCTTCGACAGCTTCTTCCAAACCTTTATCCTCATGATTCTCAATGATCTTTATTAAAGCGTTTGAGTACATCGCATATACGATTGCAGCTGCCCTATTTAAATCTTGGTGTCTCTTTATCTGCTCCTCAGTCTCAACATCCCTATCCCTCTTTAGATCCCTGAGTCTCCTGCCCAAGATTTCACTTGGAAAAGCCTCGATTATTACTACGAAGTTGGGGTTTATGGTCTTCACGACATCCTCGGGCAGTCCAAGGAGATAGCCCAAAGGTGTCTTTACTGTGCAGTGTGTATCCAAAAGCACAGGCTCCTTCTCCGCTATCTCCGCTATCTTACGGGCAGCCTTGAGCTGGAGCAGCTTTTGAGTTGTTAAATCCAGCTTTCTCATCTCATCCCTATGATTCACCAGACCTGCCTTTACCGCTTCTTCGAACATTAGATCTCCGAAGTTCAGAAGTCTAAACTTCGCACTAGCCCTCTTCATTGCAATTCTTGTTATTGTGCTCTTTCCAACCCCGGGTATACCTGTGATAACGACTACAAACGGCATTAAACTCACCTAAGAGCAGTTACTGAAAATGATTTTTTACATGCGTCAAAAGATTTGAAGAAGGCATGCTTTTAAAAGTTTTCCATCAAAAAGGTTTGGAGCAAAATTATGCAACAGAAATTTTTGGAAAAATAACCTGTAAATCTTATTCAGGATGCAGAAAAATTAATGCTCCAGACCCCATCAAAAAGTTGACAAAATAAAAGGGTCACTGGAAGAGCTTGCGAAGCATCGGGAACATTTCGCTTACCTGCTCCCTTGCTATCTCCTCGTAGAACCTGTACAGGATACCCACGGTCAGCAGAATTCCCGTACCCGTACCAAGGGCTCCAAGCAGGTCTGCAGTCACTGCCACAAGTCCTATGGACAGCGAACCCATCACAGTGACGTATGGGATGTATTTATCAAGGACCCTCTCAAGAATTCTGGGATCCCTCCTGAATCCAGGTATCTGCATCCCAGCCCTCTGAAGCTGCCTTGCAATGCTCTTAGCGTCCAGTCCTGTGAGCTCCACCCAGAGCCATCCAAAGAGCAGGCTGAAACCTATTGTCATCAGGGCATAGCCCAGCATGTGGGGCCAGCTGGTAACGCTGAATATATCCCTCGGAGGCCTTGTAAACATGACAAAGCCGCTTATAGGTGCTCCTGTATTGGGATCAAAGGTTCCGAGCCATGGATGTCCGATCCTCACGAGCAACCTGGCCCAAAGCTGGAAGTTGGAATATAGAGCGAATGTAAGGATGACGGGTATGTTGGATACATACATGAACCTTATTGGATATCTACCCCTAACCGTGACCCTTCCATAGCTCAAAGGAATCTCCACGCGCATGCTCTCAAGGTAAACCACTATGACAAAGACTATTATAGTGGCTATGACATTCCACAATGCCGGTAGATTCCCTCTATAAAAGGCTCCCCTTATATCGCCATTCATCAGGTACTGGAAAAATGCGGGTATAGCACCTATAAACGCCTCCTCCTGTGTCCCGGGTATGAAATATCCAGGAGCTCTTAGTGGGTTAAAAGTCTGCGTGATAACTCTCTGCGAAACTCCAGCAGCGATAAACAAACTTATACCGCTTCCAACTCCCCACTTACTCACGAGTTCATCCATTATCATCAGCATTATTCCACCAAAGGCGAGCTGAAGGAGCACTAGTACCGCCAGTGGTATTGTCAAATCCACGCCCACTCTACCGAATGCCCCTGCGAACACATATATCGCTGCCTCAAAGAAGCACATGAACACGGAGAACACTTTTTGAAGTGCCTGATAAAATCTTCTATCATCTGGATTTGATAGATCCAAACTCAAGATTTCAGAACCGACCAAGAGTTGCATTATAATTCCCGCGGTAACGATGGGACCTATACCCAAGGTTAGGATTGAACCGCTTCTACCTGCCAAAACAACTCTAAGGGATTGAAAGTAATCCTGTATGCTCTCTGGAATTCCAAAAAGAGGAATCTCCGCAAGCACGAAGTACAGCAATAACACAACCCCTGTCCATGCAAGCTTTTCCTTCAGGGCAACATGCCTTTTGGGCCTATCAATCTCAGGGAATACCCTTTCGATGGCATAGATTATCTCCCGTGCTCCCATAGTTTACACCTCAAAGATTATTAAAAAGGAAATCAAGCGAGGAGGGCCTCTCCCCCAGCAGCCTCAATTCTCTCCTGAGCCTTGGGGGAGAATGAATAAGCCTTGATCACTAGGGGCTTTGTAAGCTTCCCGGTTCCCAAGACCTTGTCAGCGAACTGCGTTGTATCGACGATTATTTTCCCTTCCTCCTCATAGGCAACTCCCATCTGCATGAGCTCGTCCAAGTGCTCGTCAATGAACTTTAAGTTAACAGCTATGACTTCCCTCTGAACTGCCTTCGGTCTGTGGAAGCCGTGCTTTCCAAGATAGTTGGGCATGTACTTGATTACCCATGTCCACTTCGATTTGTTCCTCTTCCCAGTTCCAGCCATGCCACGACCGCCTTTATGACCGCCGCCGCGGTGCTTCTTCTTACATCCCCATCCGTGAGTGTGAGAGCCCCTAAGCTTTCTCACCTTTTTCTTTTTCCTGATCATCTTCAGCACCTCACAACATTCTCTCTATAAGTTCGTTAATAAGCTCGCCCCTATAACCCAAGGCTCCACCATCTTTGAAGGGTCTCTTGATTGTCTTGTGGCCTCCCCTTGGTGGGTGGAGTCTGAAGACAGGCTTCAAGCCCTCAAGATCTTTTAGGCTCTTCTCTCCATTTATGACTGCCTGGGCAAACTCATCAATGCTCATGCCAAGCTTCTCTTGGACGTATTCCTCTGTAAGCTTCCTGTTTCCTGTAAGTCTTCCTCTCTTCCTGAGGAGCTTTGCAAGGGTCTCCTTATCAATCTCGCCCCAAGTTATGTAATCCTTAACTTTCTGTATCATTCCATTGTAGGATGGATCTTCATCCACTATGACCATGTGGTTAACCTTGTGAAGCCTGAGCATTGCCAATGTGTCCTTAATCTCTCTCTTAACGCCTACCTTTCCTCTAACTCTAATTAAAGCTATCTTTGCCATCTTTGCTCACCTCAAAGTTCAAAGTTTTGAGACATCTCCCTTCCAACTATGATGCCGTAGCGCTCAATCATCTCGGGCTGAACTGCAACGCGGTTCGTGTGGTAGAGTGCATCAAACACAGCGTGTGCGAAGTTAACCGTTGTCCTTGTCTCACCCAGTGTTTGTGACCAGATATCCTGAATACCCGCAAGTGAGAGTATCTTCTTTCCTACGTCACCTATGACGAGTCCAAGACCTCTGGGTCCCGGCATCAGCTTGACCTTAACGCTTCCCGCCTTGCCTTCAACGGCGAAGGGTATTGAGTGGGGTCTCCTGCATCTGCATTCCCAAGAGCCGCAGCCTCTCTTTATCTCTATTATGTTCATCTTGGCATAGTTTATTGCCTTCCTAATAGCAATGCCAACTTCTTTTCCATGACCTATTCCAAGCCCTACATAGCCATCCCTGTTTCCTACGGCGGCTAGAACCCTAAATCTAACCCTCCTACCACTGTCCGTCATTCTAACCGTCAAAGCTATGTCAAGGACTTCCTGGTTTTGCCTGTCGTTAACCTCTGGAAGCAGAATATCAACTATTTCGGGCTCCTTTATCTGGTAGCCCTTCCTGAAGACCTCATGAATATCCCTAATCTGCCCTTCTTTGACAAGCATACCCAGCTTTGTCTTGGGCTGCCATTCGTCTAAAACCCTTTGAGCATACTCCTTCCAGTTTTGGCTCATCTCTCATCACTCTCCAAACTTTTCCTCTATTCTCGCCTTTACCTCATCAAAGTGCTCTGGGAGCTTCTCGGGTTCCAATCCCCTAACAAGGTATCCTCCAAACTGCTTCCTGTAAGCTTCCTCATCCTCTTTGAGCATTTTGGCGTACTCTGCTATGTTCTCTCCCCTTATCCTATCGTCACTTGGATAAATCTCTTCACTGTGCGGTATTTCCAGCCCAGTATCAACCGCGCCCTTAAGCACCGCGAATATGCTTGAGCCCTGGGTTGGTGGATGCAATCCTATGTCTAGGATGGCTCCTTCAATGCCCGCTTTCTTGGCCTTGTAACCTATAAGCAATCCCAAGAGGTAGGCACTAGGTGTGTTTCCGCAGTGCCCCTTCCATCCAAAGTCTCTTACCAGCTCCCTTGTGTGTGCTGAAACGAGTGTTTTGTCCCCATTTGGATCGTAAATCACAATCTGAGCTATGTGATGATTCAGGGTTTTTCTCACAACCAATCTTGGCTTGCCCGATTTAAGTAATGCAAGCCTCTTGTGATAGTTAGTCTTACCTTCCCTCCTCCTCCTGAAGGGAACTCTATATCTCGGTCCGTGAGCCATTCATATCACCTCTTCAATATCCCTCTCTCTTCCATGAACAGATAAAGCTGGTGCTTTGTCTTGAACTGTCCACCTTTAGCCCTAATATACAAACGACGGTAGGTGTGTGCGTCAAGCTTACCCTCTTCTCTGAGCTTCTTGAGCTCCTTCCTGAGGGCTCTTATGGTCATCATCCACTTCTCCTTCTTGCCCATCCTTGCGGTCTTCTTACCCTTCCTGCTGCCGTGCCCCCTGTGTCTTCCCTTCTTCTTTGCTTCCTTTCTAAGCTTGGCCCTGTAGGTGCTCTGCCCCTTTATCGCCTTCTTTTTGATAACTCCCTCACCTATGAGCCTTCTAATATCCTCCCTTGTAATTGCCGCTTCAACATCCTCAATCCTCTCAGGGTCAATCCAGACCCTGTTCTCGCCACATTTTAAAATCTCGGCAGCAATTCTCCTTTGCATCTTAAGCATGTCCATCACACCCTCGCATTCAATACTTTAATCCCTAATTCTTTAGTTCTCTCAATTATCAGCGCTCTCTTCCTTTTTCCCACAGCCGCGGCGATTCTTGCTGCCTGCCTTGTTGGATCCAATGCTTCAAGCTCCTTGAGGTTGTGCACCAGAACATCCTCATACCCACTCGGGTGCAGACCGCGAACTAGCTTTGGTGAGCGCCATCCAATGCTGACGACCTCTGGCTTGCCCTTCCACCTCATCCTCATCTTGCTATCTATTCCCTTTGGTCTGCGCCATTTGAGGTTGTTCTTAAACCTTGGGTACCTCCACCATTCCTGCCTGTAAAAGTCAGGCTTCTTCCTCTTGATGTTAGCCCTCAATTTTAAGAGTCTCGCTTTCTCCATTGCTCTCACCTCAGAACTTTATAGGTTTACCACCCTTATCAACGATGTAGATACCATCTTGGAAGACCCTTCTATCCCTGTATCTGACTTTTGTTGCCTGCTCAATGTTCGCTGCTGTCTGACCCACGGCTTCCTTGTCTATTCCTTCCACCGTTATCTCCTGTCCATGAACCTTAACCGTAACACCCGGAAGTATCTTGGCTTTTCTTGGAGCATTCTCACCAAGGAAGTTTTCAATCACAACCATGTCCCCTTGGACCTTTATGGTCATTGGGAAGTGGCTGTAAACCGCTTTAAGCTTGTATTGGAAGCCTTCCATAACGCCTTTAATCATGTTGTTTATGTGGGCCTTGTACGTCCTTGCGATTGCGATGTCCTTTCTCCTTGGGAACTCCTTGTAAATTACTACCTTGCCATCTTCCTCAAGGATTTTAACGCCCGGATAGTCAAACACTCTCTCCAGCTCCCCCTTCGGGCCTTTAACCTTCACAAGATTACCGCTAACTTCAACGTTTACTCCCTCTGGAATCTCAACCTCTTCCCTTACCCATGCATCAACTGGCATCTTTCTCACCTCAGTAGACGTAGGCTATTAACCTTCCACCAATGCCCTTCTCCCTGGCTTCTTTATGAGTCATAACGCCTTGGGATGTTGAGACTATCAGCAGACCGAAGTCGAATGCTGGCAAAAAGCGCTTCTCCCACTTTTCATATTCCATAGCTTTGACAGGGAATCTCGGCTTTATGGCACCTGTTCTATTGATCTTTCCTCTGAGCTCTACCCTGTAAATTCCGGCCCTTCCATCATCGATAAATTCAAACTCACCTATGTATCCGTTCTGCTGCATAACTCTAAGCACTTCTCCTATGAGCTTTGAGGCTGGCTTAAGGTAAACCTCCCTCTTACCAACCTTCTCGCTGTTCGTAATATGTGACAATGCATTTGCCAAAGGGTCAAGTAAAGTCATCTTTTACCACCTCACTCGTACTTCTTAAAGCCCAACTTGGGAGCCATCTCTCTAAAGCAGTGCCTGCACAGCATCAAACCCTGTATCCTAATAACGGGGCCGTACTGCCCGCATCTAACACATCTTCTCGCACCCTTACCAAACTTCCTAACTTTGCGCTTGTTGTAATCAGCCTTAGCCATCTATCATCCCTCCACAATCTGCACACCAAACTCCTCTTCCATGAAGACTATTCCCTCATCTTTTGTAAGCTTGTGCCTCGTTGGGATGTGGTGCCTTCTCCTTCTCCTCTTTGCAATCCTGAAACCTGGTCTCTCCAGTGTAACGCAGACGTCCATGCCAAATATACCGATCTCCGGGTCGTATTCAACACCGGGTATGTTTATGTGTTCCTTTATCCCAAAGCACAGATTTCCGTGCTCATCGAAGCTTGAAGCCTTTATCCTGTTGTCAACAGCCGCAAGAAGCTTCTTCAACATTTTCTCTGCCTTCTCACCCCTAAGGGTAACCTTAACAGCGATGGGCTCACCACGCCTGATTCCAAAGTCCCTGTTGGTTTGCTTGGCCCTCCTCCTAATGGGCTTCTGGCCGACCAGGGCTTCGAGCATCTTCTCAGCCTTGGTTAGGCGCTCTCCGCTCTCTCCAACCCCAATGTTGATTGTAACCTTAGCCACTTTGGGCTTCCTCATTGGATGAGCTTCCCAGTCCTTCAATATAGCTTCCTTCATCTCGCTTCACCTCATGGTAATGAAATCTTTGGAGACTCTTTTCCAATAACAATTGTGTATTCTTTCAATGTATCAAAGAGCTCTCCTTCCTCGTCCTCGACTGTAACGACATCTGGCCATCCCATTGGGAAGCGCCTTACCTCTACTACCTTACCCTTCCTTGCAACGTTCTTACCCTGGGTAACGAAAACGTAGGCGCCAACCTCAAAGGGGATAACCTCGACTATTTCTCTCTCCGGCACCTTTATGAGAAGCGTGTCGTAGGTGTGGAATGCATCCTTCGTCTCATCTGTGAGTGAGCTGAGCCTGATCAGGTGGTTGCTTCCGTCATGAAGATTCAGCTGCAGGTTGCCCCCTTTAACCATGCGCTTGTTGTATATTTTCAACGGCTTGATCTTGGCTTCTTCTTCGCTTATCTTGTGGAGGATGAGCTTTCCAAGCCTGTTTGGGAATACTCTGTAGTGCTCTCCTATCTCGGGGATTGAAACCACATCCATGATACCCACGGGGAAGCGGTAGTCCCTCCTGACTTTACCGTCCACAAGGACTTTGCCCTCATTGAGTATCTTCTTGACTTCTTTACCTGTTTTAGCATAACCCAGATAGTCTCTAATTATGTAAATCAAGGGAATTGATGTCCTCATGTTATGGGGACCGGGAGTTGGTCTCACAGCCCATTTATACTTCTTGCGCTCAATATACCACTGAGTTGGAGCCGCCAATCTCTTAAGGTGTCTCCTAGCACCTTTCTTCGCCATATTCAAGCCCTCCTCTCAATTATTTTCTCTCTCCTCTCATCTTCAAGATTAAGTTCAACTATCATAACGTTTGAGGGGTGTACTGGATAGAAAACCTCAGTTCCATTGACCTTCTTTTGAGTAGCTCCTTCTATGTTAATCCTGTATCTCTTTAAGTCGACTTTCACGACTTTTCCTTCATGTCCCCTGAAGTCTCCCCTCATTATCTTGACCTTGTCCCCTGTTCTGACTGGCATGTTCTTAATGCCATATTTCTTTCTGAGATCCTCTGAAAGAGGGGCGCTCATTATCTTCTGCCTCAGGTGAAGAGGAGCATTATACAAAAACTTCCTCTGCTTCTTTGGCTGCTTACTCTTAATCTTCATCACTCTCACCTCACAGTATCGTGCTCGCTATACTTCCCAATCTAACCCACTTCTCAGCGGCTTCCCTTGCAACTGCACCTCTAATTTCGGTCCCCCTTGGAACGCCCTCGGGGGTAACAACAACCGCTGCATTATCCTCAAATTTAACCCTCATCCCATCCAAGCGCTTGTATTCCTTTCTCTGCCTGACTATGACCGCTCTAACAACTTGGTGCCTTATGTCGGGCCTTCCCTTCTTGACTCTCGCTATTACCATATCTCCAACGCCTGCACTTGCCAGCCTTCTTCTCGTACCCTTGTATCCAACGACACCAATGATTTGGAGGATTTTAGCACCTGAATTGTCAGCGCACTTCAAATAAGCACCAACCGGCAATGCCCTAGTTGGTCTAACCGGGCTTAAACCTCTCGTAGCACCCGCACCTTTCTTCGCCATCTAGCTCACCTCTCCTCAGCTTTTTGTGTAATGGCAACGACAACAAAGTTCTTTGTTTTGCTCAATGGCCTTGTCTCCGCAATTAAAACCTTATCACCGGCTTTTGCGTCTATGCATTCCGGATTGTAAGCATGGATTCTGCTTCTTCTGAGCTCATAACGCTCGTATTTTTTGAGGTAGCTGTAGTGCTGCATCTCAACTGTTACGCTCTTCTTACCCTTGGCGCCTACGACTATTCCTTCAAACACCCTACCGTGAATCTTCAAATTCCCGTGCCATGGGCATTTTGGATCATTGCAAGTTTGTTCCGGGGGTTTTACACCCAATCCGATGTCTCTCATTTTCTCCACCTCTTTTTCAATCTCATCTCAGGTCTTCCAATCAATTCTTTCCCATCAACCATGATCTCTTTATCGCCAACCTCAAACGCAATCTCAACCTGATCCTTGGGGACGGTATAGAGCTTATCCCCCAAGATTTTGAGGGTGTTTTTTGTCTCGTCAATCACGACTCCCTCTATGTGCATAAACCCCTGATGAGGGCTTTTTATGATTTTTGCTTTTAGTCCTATGAGTTCATGCCATACTATGTTTTTTGGAGTCACTCGATCTCTATCAGGTCTTCTGAAAATCCAAGTTCTACCAACAAGCGTTTCACCTTGTCTCTGTGGTCTCCCTGGAGCTCGATTCTTCCGTCTTTTGCGGTTCCTCCGCATGCCAGCTTCCCCTTAAGTTTTTTTGCGATTTTATCCAGGTTGAACTCCTTCTCATCTATGCCCTCGATTATTGTCTTGAGCTTCCCGTAGCGGGCTTTTTCAATGTAGACTCTAATCCTCTGCTGCTCCTTGACGACTTCCTTAAACAGCATCTCATCAATGGGGTTTACAATTCTCGGCATTATTTACCTCACCTTTTTTCCCTAAGCTTTTCATTTCTTATTGTTAACAGCCTGGCTAAATCCCTTCTAAGGGTTCTAATCTGCATCGGGTTTTCCATGGAGGTGCCCATGGTGAGCATACCCCTCTCCTTTGCAAGCTCTATCCTAACCTCTTTAATTTTTTCGTTGATTTCTTCAATGCTCATTTCCCTAATCTCACTCGTCTTCATTGCTCGCTCACCTCTTCGACTATCTCCTCACTCTTATCAAGGATCTCGATTTCATCCGGGAGTTTTGCTTCTGGTGGGAGTATGCTTACTTTCACGCCCATAACACCGAGCTTTAGGATTGCTTGGGAGTATCCCTTTGAAACAAGCGTCTCGGCGGGGTTTCCAACCTTGGCGAGATAACCCTGATAGAAGCGAACACTCTTAGCTCTCTCGCCCGTTAGCTTTCCGCTGATCCTGATCTCGACACCCCTAGCACCGCCCCTGTTCATTATTGCCCTTATAGCTGAGTACGCGGCTCTCCTGAAGTGCACTCCCTTCTCAAGTGCTTGTGCCAGTCTCACAGCCTGGACTTTTGCATTTAAATAAGGATTCTTGATTTCCTCGACCTCAATCTGCGGGTTTTCCAAACCATAATCCCTCTCAAGTATTCTCGTGAGCTGCCTGATCTTTCTTCCTCCCCTTCCAATTACGTAGCCGGGGCTTGCTGCAAAGATAACAACTTTAGTTCCCAGTGGTGTCTTCTTGATATCGAGACCACCGTATCCAGCTCTCCTCAACTCTTTCTCCAGGTACTCGTCGATGAGCATTTCTTTAATGGCCTCCTTAACGAAATATCTCTCTATTGCCATTCATTCACCCCCTAATCTCCTCAACCACAACCTCAAGGTGTGTTGTCTGCTCGTTGAACTGTGTTGCCCTTCCGAAAGCCCTTGGAATGTATCCGGGAAGTTTTGGTCCCCTGTCAGCTTTTATATGGATGATTCTAAGTCTATCGGGATCAAGACCCTTCTGCTCTGCATTGTTTCTAACGTTGTGGAGGAGCTTTAGTATGGCTTTTGAGACCTTAACCGGATATCTACCTGGTCCAAAGCCCTTTCCTCTCTTGTGTCCCTGTGAGTCATTAAACCTTCTCACCGGAACGGGTCTCTTAAGGGCCACAACTTCCTCCAAGTACCTGATGGCATCGTTAACCATCATTCCCCTCACAGCATTGCAGACCTCAATTGACAATTTGGGTGACATTCTAAGATCCCTGGCCTGAGCTTTAGCCATTCTCTCAGGGTCAAAATTTTTGAAAGAGTAGTAGCGCTTAACCATTTCCACTCACCTCACTTGACCGCTACGAACATTGATGACCTAGTTGCACCAACACCAGGTGAGCCGTGTTGGACTACCTTTCTAGTAAGGGCAAATTCTCCCAGATAGTGTCCTATCATTTCGGGTTTAATTTCAATTGGGACGAACTCTTTTCCGTTGTGAACGTGGATCGTCATGCCAACCATTTCGGGGAGTATAATCATGTCCCTGCTGTGGGTCCTTATGGGCTTCTTGTACTTGCCCTTCTTGGCAAGCCTGATCTTCCTAATGAGTTTCTTCTGATCTTGGGTGAAGCCTCTCTTAAGGCTCCTCCTTGCTCTTGATGGGAACAGCGCCGCTACCTTATCAAGGGGCATGTTAAGAAGTTCCTCAAGCTTATAACCGCGATAAACAAATCCCTTCTTCCTAGCCATCTTTCCCACCTCACTTCCTCACTCCGGTTCTTCTCGCTGCTATATGACCAACTTTCTGACCTGGAGCAGCTCTTCTTGATATGGTGCTTGGTCTTCCGATGTGATGCTCTTTACCACCGTGTGGGTGGTTAACTGCATTCATCTTAACACCTCTTGGCTTTGGCCAGAACCTGTTTCTTGCCTTCATAATGTAGTAGGCTTTACCTGCTTTAACGATTGGTTTCTCAAGCCTTCCACCGCCGGCGGCTACACCAATCGTAGCCCTGCAGTCCGGCTTAAAGCGCTTGAGCTCACCGCTCGGAAGCTGGACTATCACTCTATCCGCCTCTCTTGAGACGACCAAAGCATATGTTCCTCCTGACCTCACGTATTTTCCTCCATCTCCAGGAACGCCTTCTATGTCATAGACATAGGTACCCTCTGGAATCTTGGATAGCGGGAGTGTATTTCCTATCTTCACAGGAGCGTTTGGCCCCACATAAACCTCCTCTCCAACCAGGAGCCCCTCAGGGGCAATTATGAGCTTTTCAACTCCGTTTTCAAACTTAACCCTTGCAACAGGAGCTGTTCTTCCGGGGTCGTGGAGTATCTCAACGACCTTACCGGCGAGTGTTTTCTCCTTTGTTATGCTCAATGGAATGTACCTAACCTTGCCCCTGTATCTGTGAGATGGAGCTCTAAATGTTGGGCTTCCCTTACCTCTCCTCTGTTGAATTAAACTCTTACCCATCCTCACTCACCTCAGAACAATCCTATCCTTGCAGCAATTTCACTTGCATTATATTCAGGCTTCAGCTTAACATAAGCCTTCTTTTCTCCCTTCATCGTGATCTGCGTGTTCACCTTTTCGACCTTGACATCGTATATTTCTTCCACGGCTCTCTTTATGTCGCTCTTTGTCGCTTTTTTATACACTATAAACGTGAGCTTGTTTTCGGTTTCGATCAGCGAAACTGCTTTTTCTGTGACCACAGGCCTTACAATAACCTTAAGCGGGTCCATCTATCTCACCTCAACCATATATCTCCCTTAACCTCTCAATTGCACCCTTTGTCCAGATTGTTAATCTTCCTGGATGTGTACCTGGAGCCAGGAACTCCACACCCAAGTTATCCACGACAACGACATCAACACCTGGATGATTTCTCGCCCCCTGTATTATGCCTTCGTTCTTGGCAACCACCACCAAGGGACCCTTTGCCTTTTTGTACTTCCTTCCCCTCATCTTTCCTTTACCTGCTCTGATCTTCCTGTTCCTCTTTGCCCTCTCTATATCCTGCCATACCCCAAGTTTCTTGAATATCTCCCTCGTCTCGGCGGTCTTGAAGACCTTCTCCAGATCATCGGCAACTATCAGCGGAACCTGAGGAATGCCGTCAATAACATGACCTCTCTCTTTAACGAGGTCTGCATTTGCTGTAGCCGCTATGGCGCTCATCAAAGCCAGTCTTCTCTCCTTCTTGTTTATCTCTTCCCTCAAGATTTTTTCAACCTTTGGTGGGTGGGTTCTCCTACCACCCCTTGCAAAGGGAACGAATGCAGCGAACCTCGGGGATGTTTTCATTCTCTTAACCCTAGCCATTCCGTGACCTTTTCCTATTGACTCAGCGCTTGTTCTCTTACCTGCCATTGGGTCGGTTCCCCAAGGCTGGATTCTGTGTGTCCATGATGCTATTACAGCCCTCCTGATCAAATCGGGCCTAAAGGGTGTTTGGAACACCTTCGGCAGTTCAATTTCTTCAACCGGCTCGCCATTTAAAGAGTAAACGTGAACCTTCATAATACCTCACCTCACTGTTTTGACTCCCTACTTACATATGTTATTTGTGGAGCTTCAACTGCTGGTCTTCTTGCAGGTGGCCTAATCGCAGGCCTGAATCTAATTATTCTCTTAATTGAACCCGGCAAAGTCCCTGCAACCATCACAAAGTCGCTTCTAACCACACCGTAGTGGGGGAAGCCACCCTTTGGTGTGATCTCTATCTCTTCATCACCGAGCTTCAGCTTACCGTTCTCTCCTATCCTCAGCAATCTCTTGTTATACTCCGTTCTCGTGTGGAAACCCATCTGGCCTGGCATTGGTACCGTCCACATGACCCTCGTTGGGTGCCATGGACCTATTGAAGCAACCTTTCTCCTCGCCTTGCTGTCCTTGTGTGACCTGAGCTTGACGCCGAACCTCTTTATGACTCCCTGGAACCCTTTACCCTTTGTGACAGCTATCACGTCGAGAAGCTCTCCTTCCTTTAGAACCTCCCCGGCTCTTATTTCCTTTCCGACTTTCTCCTTGAGGTAGGCAAACTTCTCATTGACACTGCTTCCGCCCACAGCATACTCCATGACATCGGGCTTTTTCTTGAGCTTGATGAGCCTTGGCTGGGTGTGAACCAAAGCCCTTACCTCAACAATTTCCCCGGCGTTAATCATATCCTCGAGCTCTCCAAGCTTCTGCTGGAATGCTTCCTCATTGTAATTCTTTGGAAGGGTCTTTATCCTTCTCTTGAGGTCGCCGTTTAGGTTTGGTGCCCAGACCTCCGTAGCGGTCTCAAGGCCAAGATAGCCCTGCTTGTAAGCTCTAATTCCATAGACCACCATAGGCGGAACTTCCACTACCGTAACTGGAACAAAGATTTCCTTTCCATTTGTGAGCCTTCCGGGCCAGTCATCTATCATCAAGACATGCGTCATTCCTGCCTTGTATCCTGCAAATCCCAAGAGCCTGACTTCCTCAGTTTGAGGCCACCTCTTAATCCTAGGGACTATACGCTTAGCCCTCTTCCTTGGAGCATAGCCCAATGAACCTCTCCTTGGTCTGCTAATTCTTCCCATCTCAATCCCTCCTTATGAAATTAAATATTGCCAAAGTCGCCAATATGGCTTCTTCAGTTCTAACGGTTTGCGTTTTTTGATTGGGAATTGTGTTGAGGATTAAATCAAATCTGTAATCCTCATTAAACTCTCTCAATATTTCAAGCACGCCCTTTCTCGGGGAACCGAACACGATTCCAATGTTCCCCGCAAGCTTGAGTTCAGCCTTCCTCACGTCCTTCCCCTTTCGGGAAGTCGCTATTGCAACATCCAGCCTTGCCCTTTTAAGGGTTTTAGCAAGGGTTTTTTTGCTTAGATGCACCTTATACCCCCAGTATTCTTCCGGTCTTGCCGGAACAACACGTAGGGGGCGTTTGGAGACTATTTTAAAAGTATACCTCCCTTCCAATCCCTTGCCCTCCACGAGAGCAAGTTCATCAAGACCGATGTCCGCATAAGTCTTCCCCTTTTTAACTATTACGCCCTCTCTGATTTCACCGATTCTTGGTTTTCGCTTGAGCTTGTGATGGGGCGTTCTTAGAGGTGGTATCACGCCCGCATATTTGAGCTCCTCTCTGATGGGAAACAGGTATTTACGGAGATACTGAGGTGTTTCCGCATATTCAAGCACGAGCTTTATGAAATCTCCGTCCCTTCCACCAGCTCTGTAAATCCATATGTGCTCGACGCCAAATATTGAAGCCGCCCTTGCGATCTGACCCACTTTATAGGTTCCAATTTTTGGATCTCTGCTTTCCTCAAGGAGCGAATCGGGGATGAATATGTTCCATGTCATCAGTGCTCACTACTTACTCTATTATCAAAGCTGATGTTGAGTAAAAGAGATTGATTTAAAAGGCTTTCGAACTCTTCCACCCTCAGATACCTTCCCCACCATACAAAATTTTTGCAAAAAATAAAAGGCTAGCCGAAGAAGGCTCCCATCATGTCCATCTGCTCTTCTGAGAAGCTTTTAACCTTAAATTCTGGCATCTGTGGAATTAACTCCTCATACCTTGCCCCATCAATCTTTTCGACGGCACCATCCCTAACATGAAAAGCCCTGACAATCCTTTCACTCTTGTATGCCACCAGGAATTCCCCGGTTTCAACATCCTCCATCTTCACGAATATTGCGTTTCCACCGGTGTAGGGTTTTTTGCACTTGAATGGGAAGCTCGCAGAGTTGAGCATGGCATCTCCAAGGGCAGTGTTGGCCTTCTCTCCATTGATTTCAGTCCAGAACTTAACGCCCTCAAAATCGCCCTCAACCACAATCAAAAATCTAACTCCACTGAGCTCAACTATTGGAGCTCCATCCCTTTCCATAATCTCAAAAAGGCCTTCAATCGTTTCAGCATTTCTCAAACTCCCAACAAATCCCTCAACTTTCATGTCAATTCCTCCAAGAATAGTTAAACTCAGTGCTTAAAAAGCTTGAGCTTCTTCTTTGGGATACTGTCAGGATAAGCAGTAGGTATTAGGTTTAAATATCGGATAATACTTCAGAAAAAAGAGGGGGACAATGAAAGCTGAAACCATCATATACTGGGTGGTTTCAGCCTTAAAACCCTTTCGCCGGAATAAAATCCCAATAAAAAAGAAAATCAGAGCAATCGAATTATATCTGAAAGGCCTCAGTTACCGCCAAATTTCAGAAATATAGGATCAGTTAAATTTTTAATTCTACCTTCCTATTTTCAATGGTGATCGCTATCAGAGAGAGGCAGATAACATATATATCAATTTTAATCGTCTTCATCGGCTTTATAAGTGCCCTCATGTACAGGAGGGTGGATCATATATACCGGACACTTGTGGCTTTAGTAGGACTCTCCATACCACTAATCTTACACAAAAAAGCATCAGATCCGCCAAAAAAGCTGGAACCTGTTTTGATACCATTGTATAACGAAAAAACAATGATGATCCTGGGAATATTCATAGCAATCCATGTTTCTCTGGTAAATGTCCCCTTCACGACGATGGACCTCTTCCACAAGGAGTGGACGGATGCAGATATGATAAGTCACTTTTTGGGCGGGTTGACTGTATGGCTGATTTTAACTGAAATCCTGAATCACCTCAATTTGAGCGAGAGAAAAACCATAGAATATTCCTTTCTCATATTTATAGCCGCGTGTGTGGGATGGGAGATTGCTGAGAAGCTGAGTGAGAGTGAGATAAGCTTCATTCATGAAACCCTTCTTAACAAGGCAAGGGATCTGGTCATGGATGTCTTGGGTGCCCTTTTCGGACTTCATATAGTCAAAAACAGGGGTTATCCCTTTGAACTGAATCATGACATTAGATAGATTTTTATTGTTCTCCTCTCACTCTAGTTTGTGAGGGCAAGAACTAAAAGCTACATAAAGAAGTGGCTCATAGTTTTGATTTTCTCCATAATGGCGGGCTTAGTCGGCGGATTAGGGGCAATTTTTTTCAGAATTCTTATACGGTGGTCACATGGGTTCTTCTTCGGTGTTATACTCCCGGGGATCACGTATGAAGTCCATGGCTACAACCTTGGCTATATTCTAATCCCTGCATTCGGCAGCGTAATAGTTGCACCGCTCATAAAAAAGTTCCCGGATCTCAAGGGGAATGGAATTCCCGAGGTCATAGAGGCGGTCATATTCAAAGAAGGACGCATAGAGAAGGAATTCTCAATTTTAAAGGTCATAACGACATCAATAACAATCGGCTCTGGAGGAAGTGTCGGAAGGGAAGGCCCCATCGGTTTTATCGGAGCATCTCTAGCTTCGATAATAACCTACCGCTTTCATCTGGAGCCGGAGATGAAAAAGCTCCTAACAACATGCGGACTTGCTGCAGGAATAGCGGGAACCTTCAACACGCCTCTGGCAGGTGCCATGTTCGCCCTGGAGGTAATTTACATGGGTGCTTTCTCCATAAACATGGTCCCCATATTCCTGGCTTCGGTAACGGGTAACGCCGTGACCCTTGCAATTTTAAAGAGAGCCTTTGAAATACCAATCTCCCTGAACATAGGGCACACTCTGGTGGAGCTTGTATTTTTCTTTATAATGGGAATTCTCTTCGGAATCCTTGCCGCGTCCTATGTGAAAGCTCTCCACTGGTCCATAGAAAGGCTTGAAAACCTGCCGATCCCCCTAACTTTAAGACTTATAACGGGAGCACTCGGTGTTGGGGTAATAGGGATGTTCCTCCCGACATATGGCATCTTTGGAATTGGATATAATGGAATGGAAATGGCAGTTGTCGGTGCCCTCCCTCTCACCCTCCTCCTCATACTCGGAATCGCCAAGATGCTGGCAACTTTATTCACCCTCTCCTCGGGGCATAGCGGTGGAATATTCGCCCCCAGCCTCTACATCGGAACCATGTTTGGAGCAGCCTTTGGTGTTGTGCTGAACATGCTCTTTCCGGGTTTAGGAATTAATCCATCGGCATATGCCCTAGCAGGAATGGCTGCATTCTTCAGCGGCTTAACCCAAGCTCCTCTCACCCAGATTTTAATGATAACTGAATTAACGAGAAGCTATTCCCTCCTTCCCGCGGTTATGACCTCTTCCACAATTGGATTTCTAACTGCAAGGGCAATACTTCAGGGGGACTCGGTATATACTTTAAAGCTTAAGCGTAAGGGAATGCACGTAACGACAGGAAAACCCCTTATCCTGGAGATGATCTCTGTTAGGGAGATAATGACGAAAAATCCTGTTTATGTCTATGAATGGCAGACCCTTTTGGAGGTTGAGCACTTGGTGGGAGAAACGGGACACGACTGCTTCCCCGTGGTTAATGAAAATCTCGAGGTGCTCGGCATAGTTGGAATCAAGGATTTTCTGAACAGGAGCTCCCAAATTAAATCACTGCCTGTAAAGCACTTCTTGAGGAAGAAATACGCCACAACATGCCCCAATGAAACGGCGGAAGAGGCATTTAAGAAGCTCATGGAATACGACCAGAATCTTCTACCCGTTGTGGAGAAGGGAAAGCTTGTTGGAGTAATAACAAAAAGGGACATTTATACCGCATACTACAAAGGACTGGAGGGAATGTACCTCGAATAGCTATTTTCCAAACCTTGCTATTGCCCCCATTATGTAAAACAATAGCTTTGAAGCTGTTAAAGCCGTTATGTCCCCAAGCTCCATACCCGCGACTTCCATTATATCAATTCCCGCAATTTTTTTGTTTTTAACGAGCCATTCCAGCGCCTTCACAACCTCCCAGAATCTCAAGCCGCCTGCTTCGGGAGTCCCCGTGCTCGGAACCATCGAGAGGTCAAAGACATCTATGTCAATTGATAGATAAACGGGCTCCGGGAGTTTTTTAACAATCTGCTTGAACTTGTCGACATCGTACTCTCTGGCATGCACCCATCGAATTCCCTTCTCCCATGCATAGTCAACCTCTTCCTTTATCCCGCTTCTTATTCCGAATTCCGCAATGTCCACATCAAGTTCCGAAATCCTGCGTGCAACGCAGGCATGATTCCAGGGGTTCCCTTCGTATTTATCCCTCAAATCAAGATGAGCATCAAAGACCACATAGCTCGCTGGCATTAAAGCTTTAACAGGTGCAAACGTCATTGAGTGCTCACCGCCTAGAAGAATCGGGATTGCCCTAGGACTAACCTCTTTAATCTCTCTGATCGTTTCAATACCCCTCTTAATTGTTTCAAGAACATTCCCCGCCACTATATCAAGATCCCCTATGTCAGCTATCTTAAGCTCCGCCAAATCTATGTCGTAGTCCAGTATATAGCTCTCAAGATTCATAGTGGCTTGCCTGATCAGGGTTGGTCCAAACCTTGCACCCGGCTTATATGAGGTCGTGGAGTCAAAGGGTATACCGAATATTATAAAATCAGCATTTTCCGCCTTATTAAATGGGAATTCCAGCTTGAGCGTTTCGTATGTATAGAGGAAATCCACATTCCCACCTCCCTAATACCTGCAGTTCAGCTAATTATTTAAGGCTTTGCAGTACTGCCAGAATAACAGCGCAGGTTTTATCCCAAACAGGGAATATTTACGGTAAGTTTTATTACAGGATACAAAAGTAAACATGCCCCAACGAAAAGGATAAAAAATAGGGCTTCACTCGCCCTCTCCCTTGTATTTCATTATCTTTATCCTTCCAAGGGTTTCCCAGTATTCAACGTTGATGCCCTCTGTGAGCTTGTCCTTAACTGCATCGTCAACTCCACTTTCAATTGGGACATCAAATGTTTCGTATGTCTCCATGTCCATGATCTGCACTGTATCCGGCGTCATTGCTATGATCTGTGCCGTCCTCTTGTCTATGATTGGAACATCAATTTCCGCGCTTGTTGGCTTAACAATGCTCCTAGTTCTCTTATCAAAAATTCCCACCGCGTCAATCCTTGCCTTTGCTGAGCCGTGCTTTCCGGGAGAAGATATGGATATGTTCACTATCCTGCATGGCTCGTCGTCAATAATAACATACCTCCCAACCTTAAGTCTTCCAACCTGAATCTTTGTCTTATCTCCCATTTCCAAGCCCCCTTTTAATACTCATTCCACCTTTTGAAAAACCATTTATTAGGTTTTTGTTCACCTCCGGGTTTTGAGAAGGAAACTATTGAAGACCACAGGTATCAGAAATATCAAGCCCACAATGGCTCCGAGCTTGGTGTAAAGAGCTCCCCTCGTGAAGATAAAGTAAAGCTCGAGTAGTCCAAGCAGGAAAAGCATGACACCAATGACACCAGCCAGATTCTTCGTACCTTCTCCAAATGCCTTTGATGTGGTTATTATGGGGAGTGCTTCAATTCCCGCCATTAAAAGTATAATGCTAAAGGGAATCTCCAGCAGAATTGCCTTCAAAGGCTCCACATGCATAAGAGATAGAAGCAAAATGGAAATTATTGTTACTGCAAATATGCCCCTCCTTCTCCCGAGCTGTAGAACCTCGGATGCCGCTTGTCCTCCCATTTCTATGAGCAAGATTATTGTGGTCAACCCAGCGAAGTATATAGAGAGCATTAGAAGCAGTACAATCTCGGAAGCCCCTTCCACTCCCCCCATCCTGAGTACGAGGGGTATTGTATAAACGGCACGTATCGAATCCCGAACCGGAGCTGTTGCATTGGTGGTGTATTTTAAAAGAGCATTAAATGGTTTATAAAGATTTAATGATTTCTCGGGTGCTTCTGACAGATTTGTAAAACTTGCTCTATAGCTTTGATGTGCAAAACCAAGGGAGTAAGCAACTGCAAGAGCTGCAGCAAAGCTCAATAGAATCTGGAGTATAACAACGCCCACTATTATTTTTTTGGTGTTAAGCTCCTCTGGCATGAAGCTTCCCAATATGTAGTAGAAGCCGACGCCCATACCAAGGCTTGTGAATGTAATCAGGAGAATCTGGAGAATGCTGGAAAAGGTTATAGGATGATTAAAGGACTTTAGAGATTCTATGGTGGATTTTAGGTATATAATAGAAGATTCATTTGTTATTTGAGCGGCGGCTTCGTTCCTAATGAAAATGACTGCAGCTAGGAAGAAGATTATGAAGAGAACTGAAACTATGGAAATGAATTCCAGTGTCTTTCCTTTAGCCATCAAAAGCAGAAGTGCTGAAATCAAGAGTGTTAATATCCCAAAGAGTATTATATACTCCCTCGCCAGATTTAAAGCTTCAACAAGTGCCATGCTTGAATAATAAGCGGTTACGGTTAGAACCACAGTTAAAAATAGTATGAGGGTGAGGGCAACGCCTGGAGTTCTCGATGACTTTACAAAAAACTCATACATCCTGTATTTTGTCCTTTTTGTGCTCTCCATCTCAAGAACTATGAGCACCAGTGCGAGGGATATCAGGACAAGGGATATCAAAAGCCCTTTTAAACCTAAGGTGATTAGATATTTTGGCATCAGTATAAAGTTCCATATACTCACCATATAAGCCACAATCAGAAAAACCATGAATATATTAAGCCTCCTCATTTTTAGCCCTCCTTATTCTTGTGTTGAAAATTGGTTAAAAGCAATATAAAAGAGTATCGTCACGGTTTCACATGCTGTTGGGAAAGAATACTTTTGATAATGCCATAAAAGAGGATAAAACCACCCCCGTCAAGCTTATCCTAACAGTATGCGGCTTCAAAAGATAGAAAAATTTTCATAGTTCACAAGGACTTCATTGAGAACTGCCCAAGCCGTGAGACTACCTTTGTATATGCTGATCTTCCTTCCCACAGGGAGATTTCTAAAATCTCCATGAGGAAAGCCTCCTATAACAACAACAGGGGTTTTAAAACCAGATAAGATTCTCCCAAGCTCTATAGGTTTTATTAGCTCTCCCCCCTCATGCATTATAAAGACTTCATCAGGATGAATTTCATGTATCAGCTCTTCTAAACTTTTCTTCTCAAGCTTCAAAAGCTCAATTCCCTCTGGAACTCTCTTCCTCTCAAATAAATCCTCCATCAAACCTATGAATCTATTGTAGTTCTTTGGGATCCTGGTCTCGGGCTTGACATAAATCACCTCATCATTTCTCGTATGAATATAAACCCTCAGCTTCCCCTCCTTATTGAGAGGGCTTTCAAGAGCGTTTATAAGGCAAAAATGAACTATGTCCGGTCTTCCTCTCCTTTCACCATTCTCAAGCCTTCTGAGTGCCTTATAATGATATGTGGCATCCAGAATGAGCTTCTCCGGTTTCTTTCGCCTTTTTCTTGCATGGCTCAAAATTGCGGAATGATTGGAAATCTCCCTCGGTACAAGCTCAAGTTCGCTCTCTGCTATGACAATGTGAAGCATCCCTACACCTCTTTAACTATACGCCTGCTTTCTTCAAGTTTAATCCCTCTCTTCTTTAGTTCCCCAATAACAAACTCAAAAGCATCTTTTCTCATCCCTATAAGCTCAGGAGGTACGATTCCAACTGTACATTCCTTTTCAGCTGCAAGGCGTGCAATGGCTGCGGCTGTAAAGCCCGTTACTCTAGCCATGGAAGAGAATTCCTTGGCTTCATCGTACATCATATATTCAATCTCCTCCAAGCTCCCCTCTCTCTTTCCCCGACCGTAAACCTGCATTATGGAGAAATCTTTGCTTTCATACATCATGAGGGGGGCTATGACCTTGAGTGTGAAATCTATGTTCTCCTCCTTGAAAAATCCAAGTTCTCTGAGCAATTTCATCTTTTCAAGATGCCCCTTCCAGCGAAGGGTTCTCTCCTCAAGCGTGCCCGCTTTTATGCTCCTTAAGGCTGTCCTGAGTCCATCGCTCGGAAACTCTTCAAATTCAAAGTGATCCAACACTACCTCTCCAATTTCTTCGAGAGGATCAACCTCAACCAGCTTTCCATTCCTTATAAGACGAGCTTTCCTTGTGTACTCTTCAATCAAATCATATGGAGACCAGGTGATCTTATAATAAAGAGGAGGTTTTGGCTCCTTGGGAAGTCCTCCCACCCGTATTATGCCCTCTTCGAGCCTATCCAGCTCCTGATATATCCTCCCCAGCAGAATATGGCTCAATCCGGGAGCAAATCCTGCATCGACAACTATACTTATCCCAGCTTCTTCAGCCTCTTTGCTTAACTGCCAGGGATCTTCAGGCATAAATGAGACGTCCACCATGTCTCTCCTAGCTTTTATTGCCGCTTTTAGCGTCATAAATCCAAATCTCCCCGGCAAAGCACCAACTATAAGATCAAATTTCTCCATAACCTGAAGAAGTTCGTCAAAATTGGAAGCATCAATTTTCAGGGAATTTGCGAACTTCTCAATCTCCGCAAGCTTCTCCCTGCTGTTATCTCCAACCCACACCTCAAAATCGCTGCTAAGGTCATATGCAATTGCCCTTCCAACGTTTCCAGCGCCTAACACAAGTATCCTCATGTTCTCACCCACAGGATTTAGCATAAATGTATATAAATCCCTTTCGAAGAGGAGGAAATATGATATCCCTTAACATTTCAAGATTCTTCAGAAGGGGAAAAAGACTGGATGAAATTGCGGAGAGCAGAGAAATAAAGATAATGCACATAAGCGACACACCGGATAACATATACCCCTTTCTCCTGAATATAATCGAGAGGACAAAACCTAACTATATAATTCACACCGGGGATCTTGTGGACAATATCAAGCTCGAGAGAAAGCCGGAGCTTAAGGATAGATACAGAAAATCCCTCAAGAGCATTTTACACATACTCGAGAATTCGGGCGCTCAGGTGTATATAGTCCCCGGAAATGAGGACGATGAAAATATTTTGAAAGAAGTTGCGAAAAATAGTAAAATTCTGTTTCCAGGAAGCATTTTAGAAATAGAAGGGCTTAAATTGGCATTGGGTCATGAGTTTAGAGATGTTATAAAGATTGATGCTGATTTAAAATTATACGGGCATAATTTTAAGGTTATACTTAAAGGTCTGAATGGGGTTTTAAATGTAAACTTCATTCTCCTCCCAAGCAGGAAAATTGTAAAGATTAAATACCCCGATGGCACAAATTTTGAAAGGGGATACAAAATGATGAGGGGATTATGATGAGGTTGCTTCGCTATGGCCCCTCTCTCGTCTTCCTGAGAACCTCAAATGTTGAAGATGGGGAGGAGTTTCTGAGCAATGTATTTGGAATTCAAAAGCTTTCGGTGGATGATGCATGGAATCAGAGTAACGAGCTTCAAACACTAGCTTTTGTAACCCCTGTGGAGGAATGGAAAACAATTCTTAACTTAAAGAGAGGGACATTTTTAGTAAAAATGAGATGTGACAGCTTCCTAAAGGAGCTTTTAAACTCAAAGGCTCCTTTTGATAGAGTAAATCTGGGCCCTCACATAATAATCCTCAGGATTCCAGGTGACATCGAAAAGGCATTTAGTTTTATAAAAAAGAGATATAACGCTTTTGAAACCAGCTTTGCAAGAGGGGTTAATGAAGGAGAAGAAAGAGATACGCTTCTTCTGGTGACGGATAAGAAGATCAACGCTCCTTTAAACCTGAGGGAGCTTAAGGGAAGCTTCATAATAAATGAGGATTTTATCCATGTTTACAGAACCTTGAGGCTGGATCTACCGGTGTTGATGTATAAAACACTTCCCGAGGGTTGGAAAGAAATCACAATTAGGATCTACGATACGAACAAGCGATATGAAGAAAACATAGAGCGCCTTTTGCTCGTTCTGGAGGATCTGGACTTGGGGTTCGTGGTTAGCGAAGGGTGGGATTGGGATTATCCGAGACCATTCATGAGGATAAGGGTTTACAAAGTCAAACTAATAACTTGGGAGGATCCATTGAGAATTAAGTTCCTGCTGAAAGGGCTTGAGTACCGGGGGTACAATCGCTTTGCGGACATAGACGTCTTCTCCGAAGGAAAGAAGATATCATGGACCTCCATCTCAAGGGAGTATAACTCAAAATTTGAGCTCTCAAAGGCTGCACGGGAAGAACTTGAGAGCTTCTTAAGTGAGGATGCCCGGAAAAAGCTACATGCAATAGAGGCTAAACTTTTAGAGAAGCAAGCTCCTCAAGATGAACTCTGAATTCCTTCCCGTACTCTTCAGGCTTTGGAGATTTCTTTATTTTTGCAATCATAACTCCTTTTTCATGCTTGATCTCTACTACACGAGTGGACGCCTCCTCCATGTGCGCCAAAAAGCTCGAGAGTGCTAGTTCGCGGTTAACAAAGTAAACTGCAATTCGGTTCCCATGTCCAAGAAAGCTCTCGATAACGTTCCCGAGATATAGAGGAAATATTGATGCATCCACCTGATCAAGATTCACAAGCTTTTCGACACCGAGGAGAAAGGTTATGGTGAAGTCATTTTTTTCATAGTATTCCCTCAAAGCTTTTAGAAATGACGTCATATATACATGAGGATCTTCATAGACCTCAAATTTCTTGATCACATTCCCTATTTCTATTGCACCTCCCGCCTTTATAACATCTAAAGAATCCAGAAATTCTGTATTCTCACCGAATGCTTCCAAATTTTTCTTTATAAGGAAGAGTGTATCCAGAACCTCCACTATTAAAATGGAAGGATTACAAGGCTTCACCATACTCAGGAGGCTCTTGAATATCATATGAATTGGATCAGTGGACGAATGCTCCATTAAAATGGTCTCCCCATGCTCCACGGACTCAATATAACTCAAAAGCTCACTCAAACTCATACTTCCACCTCCATTCCTATCTCAGAAAACCTTGGAGATTTTTTGACATGGAGAACATTCCCCGCTTTATTAATCCTCAAAATTCTGGTAGCAGATTCTTCCCATGATTGAAGGGCATATTTATTTAAGAGGTCTACATTGGCGAAGAGGATTGATATCCTGCCCTTCTTTGCCATGGCAGCTCTTACAACCTTCTCAAAATATCTCTCCAAAAGCCAAGGATTCTCCTGAATTGGGATCAAAAACTTGCTGGCACCGAGCACGATAACAACTACCTCCCTGTCCCCCACCTCATCAAAGAAAGGCTTCACTATTCTGCCATAGCTTACCAGGTGAATATTCAGATCCTCCACAACTTTTGTTCTCCCTAAAATCCTGCCCTCTTCTACTCTCCCTTCCTCCTTGACAACGGGAAGCTCATCAACGAAAGAAGTATCATATCCCATGAACCTCAACTGTTCCTTAAAAACGTGAAGAGTGTCGAGTATATCCACGATTAAAACGGGGCGTCCTGTATCCTTTGCCCATGAGACAATCGAGTAAAATGTCAGCTCCGGGTGGGATAGGGGAGAATACTCAACTAAGACAGCCTCTCCATCCCCAACCTCCTTTAAAAACTCACCAAGCTTCATCCTCATCTCACCCCTTAAAATAAATAGAGCGGTTATCGTTTAAATTTTTTGCGTTCAAATTCCTGTTTTTTCAATCTTTGCAATGAAGAATCCCGTCGTCCCATGTCTATCCGGATAGAATCTTCTCGCTTTGCTTATTTCCTCACTTAGTTTAACTCCAAAAGGCTCTGTTAGAGCGGGCTCTCCATACTTCAGGGGGAGCAGCTTAACATCAAAATTATCGAGAACCCATTGAATTACGAACTCATTCTCCTCAGGCTCAAGGGAGCACGTCGAATAAACCACGATTCCGCCGGGTTTCAAATTCTCAAGTGCCACACGGAGCATCTGCATTTGAAGCCTCTGGCAGAACCGGATATCCTCCATCGTTCTGCTGGACTTCCTCTCCGGATTTTTGTGTATGGTGCCGCTTCCCGTGCATGGGGCATCGAGGAGAATTTTGTCGAACTTAATTCCAAGCTCTCCCATGTGAAGCGAGGATCTGTGGAGTAGAACAGTGTTGATAACACCCAAGCGCGAAAGGTTGAGCCTCATTTCCCTAAGCCTTTCCTCATCAACATCAAAAGCATATATAATCCCCCTGTTTTTCATGAGCTGGGCGAGATATGAAGTTTTACCTCCCGGGGCCGCTGCCATATCCGCCACAACATCCCCCGGCTTTGGTTCAAGGGCGACGGGAGGATACATGGAAGAAGCCTCCTGAATGTAGAGCAATCCCCCAAGATACTCTGGGGTTGATGTTATCGAAAAGGCCTCCTTTGTGAGGCAGAAGCCTTCCCTCGCCCATGGGGCTCTTCTAAACTGGAAGCCTTTCTTGTTGAGCATCTTTGTGAGTCTTGGAACTTCAATGCGGAGTGTGTTTACTCTAAAACACCTCGGAAGCGGCTTTTCCATGGCTTCAGCTATTTTCAGGGCGCGCTCGCCCCATAGCTCATAATACCTTTCGGCGAATGTCTTTGAATATCCGAGGGAAAATAAACGCTCGATCATATAGAAGAGTTCGAGAGAAGAGATTTAAACTTAACCGTGGTTGAGCAAAATCATAGATTTTACTGAAATTTTTTTGGAAACTACCGGTTGGTGCGGAGTTCCAACTTAACCCACAACCTCCCTGAAAACACGTTCAAAGTTTTCAAAGGATATAGCCTTAACCTCCCTTTCGCTGAATCTTTCATTTAGCTTCTCAAGAAGTGCTGGGATTTTTGATTCATCCTCAAAGCCCTTAACACTCCTTCCGCTCCAGCCCTTCAAATAGTAAACGAAATCAAACCCAAATCCCACACTTTTGTAACCTGCCAGATCCACCATATATTCGATATGCCCGAGCATCTTCTCGAGTGTTGGCTTCTCTTTATCCACAAAGCTTGGAATGGCGTTTATTCCAACAACTCCCCCACGCTCCCCTATGGCTTTTATCTGCTCATCTTTTAGATTTCTTGGATGATCGCATAATGCCCTGGCATTAGAATGGGAAGCTATCACTGGAAAAGCTGTAATATCGAGTGCATCCCAGAAGCCTACCTCATTTATGTGGCTCAAATCCACAATGATTCCTAACTCCTCGCACTTCCCAAGAATCTCAACCCCAAAATTTGTCAACCCTCCCCTCGTGCGCTCAAAGACCCCATCACCTATCGCATTCCTGAGGCTCCATGTAAGGGTTAGAACCCTCAAACCCAGGGAATAAAAGACTTCCAGCAGATCCAAGCTATCCTCCAGAGGTTCTCCCCCTTCCATCCCCACCCATAATGGAACTCTACCTTTCTCCAATACTTTCCGCATCTCTTCGTGGTTTTTTACTATAGAAAAGCTCTCGCTCTCACGGACATCATTTTTTAATGAATTTAAAGCCTCCAGAGCATATCTCAGGGCGGAATTTCTCTTTTCAGAGGGAGTCCATATTGCCATGACCCTGGATCCTATGAAATCACCGAAAAATCTTTGATAGTTACTTTCAAGGATGTTCCTTTCCCCTTTCTTCCTTTTCTCATAGATATATGCCGGCAGATCGGAATGAGCATCGAATATCATACCTATCCCCATAAAAGAGTAGGGAAGAGAAGTATTTAAAGTTAGCGCGCTAGCATAATCTTTCTAAACTCCTCCTCAGCCTCTGCCCTTATTATTGGATCAGGAATCTTCTTAATTAGCTCCTCAGCAGTGAGTATCTCCCCTTCTTCAATGAGAGCCAAAGCTATTCCCTTAAATGCCTCACTCTTCTTCCTGACATCATCTATTGTCGCAGCAAGTTTCAGGGCTTCTTTGGGCTTTCCAAGCTCTGATAGGAGGAAAGCAATGTACTCGACTTCCTCGCCCTGAAGCTCCGAAATATTCAGGAGCTCCAGAGCCTTATCCACCATATTCCCGTAAGTAAAGACTTCCACCTTCTTTAACCAGAAGGATATTTCCAGAAGGGCTATGGCTTTTTCCTTATTTACCATTTCGGACTCCATAACCTTTGCAGCTGCATATTTATATCTTCCTTCTTTGAGGGCATTTCTCAGGGTTGGAGTGCCCGAATGGAGAAGGGTCTTGCATATCTCTATCTTCTTCTCGACATCGGCAGCTTTCTCACTTACACGAAGCTTGTCAAAGAGATCGTGGGCTCGCTCATAAAAACGAAGAGCCTCCTTTGAATTCAGATAATCACCGCTCTCCACCATTAAATCTCCCAGCTTTATTAAAAGGTCAAGCTTCTGTACATAACCTATTTTAGAGTTCACAATCAGATCAAATGCTTTCTCAAACTGCTCAAGAGAATCCTCTATCATCCCCGCCATTCCCAGATAATGTGCGACATATCCCAGTATTTCACCAATCTCTGAGGAGCTGTGCGTTCTCCTAAGCCTATCCACCATATCCAATGCTCTGACGAAAAGCTCACCTGAGCTATCATAATCACCAAAAACCGCATATGCAAACCCCAGATTGGCATAGGCAATTGCCTTACTACCCGTGTCCTTTATCTTATTGGAATAGTACTCGGCATCCCCCAATACTTCAAGGGCAGACTCCAAATCCCCATACGAATAAATCTCAGTGGCTATAAAAATTAGAACCTGCACCTTCTCAAGACTATCCTCTATTCCAGCCACCCTTGAAATGGCGTCATCCCACAGGCCTTTTCTAATCAGGGTCATTATCTCATCGAGGTTCATCATAAATAAAAATTCGCAAAAGTTCTATATAACCTTTTTTTAAAACCTTCCTCTCAATGCAGAATATGGAGGGCAAAAGCAACCCCTAGCGGAACTGTGAAGTTATCAAAGGGTTTTAGCTTCCCAATGCTAAAGAGCTCCAAAACTGTTCCTATCAGTGAGGACAGAAAAGCTATTCCAAGAAATCCGCTTACAGGTTGCGAGGTCCAGTGTGCCCATGCAACGTATCCCAATGCCGCTCCAAGGAATGAAAAGAGCAGAAAAGCCAGCGAACCCTCGAGGCTCTTATTTTCAAGGAGGAATATCCTTCCAAACCTCCCTCCAACCAGAGCGGCAAACCCATCCCCCCATGCCATGACAAAGGTTGCCACTATCGGAATGTAGCTCCTGATTCCAAAAACACCCACGAGAATCCCTATGCTTATTATGTAATAAACGGGACCGTACGCATGGAGAGGATCATCCCCTTTGGGAACCATGGCTTCTCTAACTGGAAGTCCAAATATAAAAGCTATTGTCAGAATAGAGGCAAGGGTCGCAGGGATTAAAATAACCCATTTTATGGAGGAGAAAAGAGGTAAAACAATTATTATGTCCGAAGCGAGTATGTGGATAATTCTTCGGGTGAAGCTGGCAGAATAGCGTTTCCTAAAGAGCTGTCCTAAACCCATTACGGAGAACACATAGAGCATGACAATTAGAAACAGATCCCAGGTTCCCTTCATTTTAACACCACTCCACTCAATCATTCCCTCCTGCTCTCCCCGCACATGACGGCGCTCGCAATCATGTGGGCAAGTCTCAAAGGCTCTGGAATTAGAGAGTTCTTTCGGGTTATGTTTATGACCTCCTCAGCCTGCTCGGGAGGTATGTTAAACGCCTGATAGTAGAGTTTCCCCCTAATCATCTCCCTCACTTCCCCAGCCTTTCTCAAAAGGGCGATCCTTTCCTCTGCATCACTGAAATGCTTTCTCAATGCCCTCTCCATAGCATTCAGATCCGGCTTTTTTCTTATAACGACAATCACAGGAAGCCCCGTTTCTTCAGCCAGATGCTTAACATCAATTAAATTAAAACCCCCATAGGTTATACCCTTGAGCATTATTATCCTCAAATCTTTAAAGCGGCTCCTGTTTATGGCGTCAATCATCTTCTCTGTGGCATCCCTCCCATCCACATCGATCCAGCGCGTTAAAACACCCAGAACCTCTTCATTTCCTTTCATGACAACTCCAACTAGAATGGTTTTCCCCCTACCCTTAAAGCGAAAAGTCCCATCATCAAAACCCACAACTCTAATCTGGGTTTTTATCTTGTAAAAATGCATGGAGAACACCTATGTGGAACTCACAAGCCAGTCAAGATATTCCTTATTCACCCTGTCCACATCTATCCTGACTATGGCGGGAATTTTGTAGGGATGATTCTCCGTTATAAAGTCACGGACGGCTTTCCAATGGTCTATCCGGGTTTTAAGCAGGACACCGATTTCTCTATCTTCCTCCACTCTTCCTTCCCATAGATAAAGGGCTTTATGCTCCCTGAGGTTAGCACATGCAATGAGTTTCTCCTCCAGAAGCTTCCTAACGATGCGTTCAGCGCTTTCCCAGTCAGGAAAAGTTGTGTATATCAAAACCATCTCGCTCATATCCCTCACCATGGAAATTTCTGCTTGAATTGAGCTTAAACCTTTCGGAAGTGTGAAACCTTTAGTTTAACCATATTAGTTTAAAATCTCCTCTTTAGTTGTTAACTTTTGGTTTTGGAAAGGTATAAATGCTTTTCTTGAGATTTTAGGATTAGGTGAGAGGATGAAGGCTTATCATATTCATGTGGAGGGAATTGTTCAGGGTGTTGGCTTTAGACCCTTCGTCTACAGGATAGCCTATGAACATGATTTGAGAGGCTACGTTAAAAACCTGGGAGATGCAGGTGTTGAGATTGTTGTCGAAGGTAAGGAGGAGGATATAAAAGCATTTTTGAATGATCTGAAACACAAAAAGCCCCCCCTTGCAAGGGTTGAGAAAATCAAGAAGAAGGAAGTTCCACCCATAGGCTTTGATAAGTTCTACATAGAAAAGAGCTCTTCGGGCGGAAAGGGAGGGGACTCTATAATTCCCCCGGATGTTAGCATATGCGATGATTGCGTTAGAGAATTATTTGATCCCTCGGATAAGAGGCATATGTATCCTTTCATAGTGTGCACCAACTGCGGTCCAAGGTTTACCCTTATAGAGGATCTACCCTATGATAGGGAGAACACCACGATGAGAGATTTTGATATGTGTGACTTCTGTGAGAGCGAGTATAAGGATCCACTAAACCGTAGATATCATGCGGAGCCGGTCTGCTGTCCGGTATGCGGCCCCAGATACATGCTCTTCGATAATAACGAGAACGAAATAAGTGGAGACCCATTAAAGAAGGCAGCCGAGCTCATAGACAAGGGCTATATAGTTGCCATTAAGGGCATCGGAGGAATTCACATAGCCTGCGATGCGATGAACGAGGAAGCCATTAGGGAGATTAGAAAGAGGAGCTTCAGACCCCAGAAGCCCTTTGCCCTTATGGCGAAGGATCTTGAAACAATTGAGAGCTTTGCAGTTGTTGGAGAAAGAGAGAGGGAGGAACTCTTAAGCTACAGAAAGCCCATACTCGCACTTCAAAAGAAGGAGCCCTTCCCCCTGCCCGAGGTTCTCGCCCCCGGTCTGCACACAATTGGAGTCATGCTTCCCTATGCGGGAACCCATTACATACTCTTCCACCACTCCAAAAGCCCCGTTTATGTGATGACCTCCGCCAATTATCCCGGACTTCCCATGGTGAAGGACAATGAGGACGCATTTAAAAAACTCAAAGATCTGGCAGACTACTTTTTGCTCCATAACAGAAAAATACTTAACCGGGCAGATGATAGCGTCGTGCGCTTCGTGGATGGAAGACGCGCCATCATAAGGAGGAGCCGCGGCTTTGTTCCCCTTCCCATAAGCATACCCTTTGAGTACAGCGGTGTGGCTCTTGGCGCTGAATTGATGAATGCTTTTGGTGTGGCTAAAAAGGGAAAGGTCTATCCAAGCCAGTATATAGGGAATACATCAAAGATAGAGATCTTTGAATTTATGAGAGAAGCTATAAAGCACTTCAAGAAGATACTGAGGCTCAGGAAGCTTGATCTAATAGTGTGCGACCTTCATCCCCTTTATAACACAACGAAGCTGGCCATGGAGCTGGCTAACGAGGAGGGAGTAGAGCTGCTCCAGGTTCAGCACCACTATGCCCACGTGGCTTCCGTAATGGCAGAGAACGGCTTGGATGAAATCATAGGGATAGCTCTGGATGGAGTTGGCTACGGTACGGACGGAAAGACCTGGGGGGGCGAAGTTATATACATGAGTTATGAGGACGTGGAGCGGCTATCCCATATAGATTACTATCCCCTACCCGGAGGAGATCTGGCGAGCTACTATCCCCTAAGGGCACTAATAGGAATCCTGAGCAGGGTGTATGAAATTGACGAAATCGAAGAAATAATCACAAAATGCTGTCCAAAGGCTATTGAAAGCCTGAAATATGGAGAGGTCGAGTTTAATGTGGCTCTCAACCAGCTGGCGAGAGGAATAAATGTGAGCTATGCATCCTCAACGGGACGCGTGCTCGATGCTATGAGCGTACTTCTAAACATCGCCTACAGGAGACACTATGAAGGAGAACCTGCAATGAAGCTTGAGAGTCTGGCAATAAAAGGCAAGAATGACTTAGGCTTTTCAATAGAAAGCAACGGAGAGAGTATAAATGTGGAGAGCATATTTACCCATGCCCTTGAGAGCAATGCCAGCCCGGCAGATATAGCATACTCCATGCATCTTGCAATAGGAAGGGCATTTGGGGAAGTGGCAGTTGAGAAGGCCAAGGAATTCGGGATAAAAAATGTTGGAATAAGCGGCGGTGTTGCATACAATGAACTGATAGTCAAGACGATAAGGAAAATGGTTGAAGCCAATGGACTGAAGTTCTACACCACTCATGAGATCCCGAGGGGGGACAACGGAATAAACGTTGGCCAGGCTTTCCTGGGAGGGCTCTATTTGGAAGGATACCTAACTAGAGAAGATTTGACCATGTAGCTGGGGCATAATTCTGATGTTTTTCTGTCGTCTTTCGTGCCCCTCATATTCAACATTCTTTCAGATTACTGTGAGGGCACAGATTTCACTCTGACGCGATTTTTGAGTATCTTCCAGCTCCTCTGAAAGAATGAAGGGGAACCTAGAGAGCTCTGAAGGGGTGTTGTGAGTGCGGGAGGTTGGAGCAAAATTATAGATATAAGCTGAAGGTGATTAGAATGCAGAAAACTTAATGCCCCAAACCCAGTGCGGGAAAAACTAATAAAAAGAAACATCCTATTATAATTGGGGAGTGGTATGGACAGGGTGAGGGCGCGCTTGAAAATCTACGGTAGGGTTCAGGGCGTCGGCTTTAGGTGGAGCATGCAGCGCGAAGCAAAAAAGCTGGGCTTGAGCGGATGGGTAAGAAACCTGCCTGATGGAACAGTGGAAGCCGTTATAGAAGGGGATGAGGAGAGAGTGGAAGCTTTGATAGGATGGGCTCATCAGGGCCCGCTCCTAGCCATGGTAAAAAAGGTGGAAGTGAAGTGGGAGGAGCCAAAGGGGGAGAAGGGATTCAGGGTAACCCACTGACCTTTGCCCTCTCCAGCAAAACCCTTTTAGGGCAGTAGCGGACTTCACAATATGAGCAAACGAGATTCTCTTTTCTTTTCTCAGGTGTGTGAAGAATTAGTCGCTTGAAGCCCGGAATCTCCTTGATCCTGACAAAAACCTCCACGGGGATTGTTCCGTCTATTACCACATATGCCACGGGCTCCTCATGGGTTAAATTTTTGCTGAATATCTCCATTATGGGGATTTTGTTGCTCGATAGGAGAACCAATAGGGCAGATATTGCCGGGGCATATAGCTCCTTTTCAAGTTCAAGCTCAAGGACTTCCCATCCCATTATAGGTGCGACGTTCACAAGGCTCGGGAAGGGCTGAAGCCTCTCGAAAATCAGCTTCAGGGGGGCGGTTTTCTCTATGTACTCTATAGTATGATACACGATCTTCCTGTTAACCCCGACAACCCTGGAAAGCTCGCTAATTGGAACTTCCGCGTTCCTTAGATATATTTTACCGTTTTTAACGCTCAAGCCATTCTCAAATAAAAACTCCGCGACCTTCCTCCTCGCAGGATAATTTTTAAAGTATTCTTCAAGTATGAGCATCATCTTTGCCACCTCTTATACAGATATGAGTAAGAATGGCTATTTAAGTCTTTCGATAAAGTCTTAAACATTTCGTCAATTCAGAGATAGGGTGAGAATATGAAGTGCAGGTTCTGCGAGAAGGAAGCGTACATAAGATTGCACTATCCAAAGATGCTCCTCTGTAAAGAGCACTTCATAGAATACTTCGAACGAAAGGTCAGGCGCACGATAGAGAGATATAAGCTGCTAAAACCGGATGAGAAAATATTGGTCGTCATCAGCGGAGGAAAGGACTCGGCTGTAACAGCTTACGTCCTCAAAAAGCTCGGCTACAACATAGAGTGCCTCCACATAAACCTCGGCATAGGAAAGTATTCAGAAGAGAGCGAAGCCTATGCAAAAAGGCAGTGCGAGCTCATCGGGGCAAAGCTCCACATTGTTAGGGTTAGAGAACTCTTGGGAGCAGGGATAGGCGAGCTTAAGACACGCAGACCAACCTGCTCCTACTGTGGCATAACGAAACGCTACATCTTCAACCGTTTTGCCTATGAGAACGGCTTTGACGCTATAGCGACAGGACACAACCTTGACGACGAGGCTTCCTTCGTTTTCTCCAACATAATGCACTGGAACACGGATTATTTGGGCAAGCAGGGACCACTTTTACCAGGTGAAAGCAAGTTCGTGAAGAAGGTTAAACCATTATACGAGCTCACCGAGAGAGAAGTAGTTTACTATACTCTGGCCGTCGGTCTGGAGTACATCATCCACGAGTGCCCGTACGCGAGAGGAGCCACGACAATAGAGTACAAGGAAATCCTGAACGCCATGGAAGAGAAAAAGCCGGGCACAAAGATAAACTTCATAAAGGGCTTTTTGAGGAAGAAGCACCTCTTCGAACGCGAACTTAAGGAAGCCCCTCTTGGAGAGTGCAAGGTGTGTGGAATGCCCGCCCAGGGGGAGAAGTGCTCTTTCTGCAGAGTTTGGGGGCTGGAGGAGCCTATAAACCTCCGAATAAAATAAGTTTATTAGTCATTATCCCATAACTTCCTCTGGTGATAGTATGGTAAGGCTTGTGTCCTTCGATGTATGGAACACACTCATGGACATTAACATCATGCTCGAAAACCTCGGAAAAGCCTTATCCTATCTCCTGAATATCCCGGAAAAGGATGCTATGGGTAAGGTTCTGGAAGCTAGAGAGAAAATTAAAAGGATTAGGAAAGCTAGAGCCAGTAACCCCTCTAAAGCACTCGAAGAAAGCCAAAAGCTCCTTGCAAATAAACTTGAAGTGGACGTTGAAATCGTTAGGAGAGCTGCCGCTGTAGCAACTCTAAGCGTCGACGAAAGGATCGTCCTTTCAAAAGTTCCCGAAACACTTAAACGACTCAACGGAAGGTACATCGTAATCACAACGGGTAACGTGATGTTCTGGCCCTCCTCCTACACGAGATTGCTCATGGAGAAGTTCGGGCTCGCGGAGCATATCACGAGGCAGTTTTATTCGGATGAGATTGGAACATACAAACCGATGAAGGAAGCTTTTTTAAAGCCCCTCAAACACTTTAAAGTCTCTCCTGCAGATGCAATACACATTGGCGACACAAAGGCGGAGGACTTTGAAGGAGCACTCAAAGCGGGTCTTTACGCGTGCTGGATAAATCCTAATGCCAAGAAGGTTGAGAGGATTCACGAGCAGGGCTTTGTTGTTAGAGGTGCCTCTGACATTCTGGAAGTTCTTCAATGGCTTGAACACGGTCCACAAGAATAATAGAAAGGGAAAGGGCTCAAAGCTTAATTCCGCCCATAACAAGTGCCATAGCCGCTTTTTGAGCATGCAAACGGTTCTCGGCTTCGTCGAAGACGACGCTGTTCGGGCTGTCAACAACGTCGTCGGTAACCTCCTCACCTCTATGAGCGGGAAGGCAGTGCATGAAGATGTAGTCAGGCTTTGCATGCTTGACAAGGTCCTTGTTGACCTGGAAAGGCTTGAAAATCTTTCTTCTCTCTTCAGCTTCCACTTCCTGTCCCATTGAAGCCCAAACATCCGTGTAAATTACATCGGCATCTTTAACGGCTTTGATTGGATCATGCAGGAGCTCAAATACACCCCCACTCTCCGCAGCATTCTTCTCGGCCCATTTAATTACCCTTGCATCGGGCTCATATCCCTCGGGGGTTGCTACGACAACATGGGCACCAAGCTTTGTTCCCGCAATCATGAGCGAATGAGCCACGTTATTGCCATCCCCAACGTAAACTACCTTAATCCCTTCAATTTTGCCCTTCTTCTCCTTGATCGTCATGTAGTCGGCTAGTGCCTGGCATGGGTGTGAGAAGTCGCTCAAACCGTTAATAACGGGCACACTTCCATACTTCGCAAGGTCTTCAACATCCTTGTGCGCATAAACTCTAGCCATAATTCCGTCCACATAGCGGCTGAGGACGCGCGCTGTGTCGGCTATCGTCTCTCCGCGCCTGAGCTGGAGGTCTTGAGCGTTCAAATATAGACCATAGCCACCGAGCTGGTAGATTCCAACCTCGAATGAAATCCTCGTTCTCGTCGAGGGCTTCTGGAAAATCATGGCAAGCGTCTTGCCCTCAAGAACGCGGTGTGGCCTTCCAATTTTGTTCCAAATCTTCATCATTTCGGCGGTTTTAAGAATTGTTTCAATCTCTTCCCTCGTAAAGTCTTGAAGGCACAAAATATCTCTTCCAGCTAAGCTAACCACCATATGCATCACCGTCTAAAGCTGTCATTTGAATTTAATAACCATTTCGCCGAAATAAAATAGGTTCTAGCGAATATTTTCAAAATCTCCGGGGTTTTTATTTTCTAAAGGTAAAAAAGAAATGAGGAGAAATTTGCTTTTAATTCATTTATCCACTCAATCCCATAGTCTTGTTCTGAAGGCTGTGGTCCCATAATAGTTAGTCCTAACCCGGATTCAATTTATGAAATTCGATTGTGACTTCTGTATCACCGATAGAACTAATACATAATTTGCCATCATATCACTACCTCTAAGAGTCACATGAAAATGGGGAGTTTAAGGTCTTCTTCCGAAAAGCGAGATAGTAAGTGAAGAAGGCGAAAAGTGCCACGTAGATTCCCAAAAGTAGCGATTCGAGAGGCGACATTTCCGCAACGATGTTGAGGATGTGGGCAAATCCCCATAGGATACTCGGCGCCACCAACGCCGCTCTTTTCCCCGATAGGGCTATCTACTAAACACGTTCTATTCCCGTTTGTCTTCTTCATCCTGCCTTTCGGCGTTGTCTTCTCTGTTCCTCATAACCCAATTTCGGTGAAGGAGTTTGTTCTTTACTTCGTTAACTTTCTTATTATAGCGGGACTGTGGGAGGAGCTCGTTTTCAGAGGGCTTCTCTTCGCTTCCCTAGAAGAGCGTTTTGGGGTGGTGTTGTCCTCGTGGGAAACTCGGCAATCCATTGGCTTTTCCACTTCGCGGTCGGTCTTAATGTCTCCCAGTTCATCGCAGCGTTAACCCTCTCCTCATACCGGCTCACTTTTAGGAGAATTGAGCCTCTGATCTTTATCCACGCCCTCTGGGATACGGGCTTTGTTTCATTAACGCCCAGATTCGTTGGATCAGCAGCCCTCCCCGTTTTAGTCTTGCCTCTACTGGGGGCGCTGTTCTCAATTTTAATGTACATCACTGGTGAGGGTCATCAAGTAAAAAGCCTAAGCCATGACAAGGTGTGAAAAAGTCAAAAAGTCAATTACTATGGCAACTGCAGCTTCCATGCTCTTGTTTTTTTCTTCCATAGGAAGTTAGAGAACATTTTTGATTATCCAGCTGGCATTTACTTTGCTAAAGCCATGCTTTTTGGTATAGTTATGGGTTCGGTGATGCTCGGAGCTGTATACGCTGGAACCCGAATTCTGAGACTAAAACCTTTCAATGACCATCACACTCTTTTCTCCCTCGTTCCTCACTCCAAACGCAATGTTCCTTCCGAGTACCTCCACCCATCCCTCTTCCCAGAGCTTCTTTTTCCAGACTGACTTTCCATCAAAGCCCAACTTGGCAACAATGGCATTCCCTTCAAGTTCCCCACCAACGAGTATTCCATCATCAAGGATTTGAACTGCCACTCCAGTACCCCCTCCGAGCGTTGTTTCCCACTCCCCAATTAGGGAAACCCAAAACTCTCCATTCTTGTCGCCCGTAATGAGGATTTTGCCGTTTAAATCTGTGACATCGAGTGCCATTCCATTTCCGAGGGGTTTCTCCCCGATTATGTCTCCTTCCCAATCAAACTCAAAAGCTATCACTTTCCAGCTGTCATCTTTCACGCTTCCTATAAGAGTGAACCCGCCTCTACCTTCAATAATGCCTCCAAACATTGCATCCTCCCAAGAGCCAAGCGTTCTCTCCCAGAGTGGGTTGCCCTTAAGGTCCGTCTTCATTAGGAAAAAGCCCCTTTTGCTGTCGTCCGAGGATTCGCCACCCAAAAGAATGCCATCACTAACAGGTACTACCGAATACACGCACTCGTTGCCAAGGATTCTGTATTTCCTCTCCCAGATTTTATTTCCATTTTCGTCCACCTTTGCAAGATAAGCTTTCCAATTCTTTCCACCCTCTGGGGTGGCTATTCCTTCAACAGCGCCGCCTATTAGGTATCCATTATTTGCTTTAGCTATTGAATGACCCTCCCAGTCATTTTTGCCTTCATAAAACTTAACCCACTTAAGCTCCTCTTCATAGTACAATTTGAGAAGCATAATCTTGTAGTTCTCCTCTCTCACGCTTCCAATGATTAAAATGCCGTCTTCCATAGATACTCCAGCGACTGGAACGGTTTCAATACCGAAGGAGTAAACTTTCATCGTTGAAACCCCCGGCAAAAACATGCTTTATAACCTCAAAAGCCATTTCCACAATGGCATGAATTCTATCTTTTTTCCATCGTGAGCTTCAGTCCCTTCGTAGTCCCAAGTGATTACCTTTAGGTTTTTACACTTCAGCACATTGGATGCCCTTAAGAGTGCATTCACCTCCCGCTGCTTTGTCTCAGGGTCATCGACGTTATAACTTACCTGAACGAGTTCTTTGATCTCAAAGCCCAGCGAAACCACAAAATCAACTTCTCCTTTGGCATCCATCCAGTAGTAAAGCTCAAGTCTTGGTTCTTGATAGTGTTTTCTCCTGAGGAATTCAAGCGCCACTATGTTCTCAATCCGGTAGCCGAAATCTCTGACCCCAAGTACGGTTGGAAATCCAACATCGGCAACGTAAAGCTTGGGAATGCTCCTGATGGATTCTACCTCACTAAAGTGGAATCTTCTAACTGGTATTACAAATCCCACATCCTCAAGGTATGAGAAGTATTCATACGTCTTGGTCTTGCTCAGGTTAAGGCCAAGGGAAGAGAGCATGCCGTGTAGCTTTCTGATTGAGACCCTTCTCGCAAAATTCCGGGTTATAACCCGCATCAGACCCTTCATAGCACCTGTTTTTTCAATTCCGTATCTTTCGACGAGATCTTTATACACTATAAGGTCAAGGTATTCTTGGAGGGTTCTTATCTTGAGAAGAGGTGAATAATTGACTATCTCCGGAAATCCGCCATACTCAACATATTCCTCCAGATATCGTTTTATCTTCCCCCTTTCAGCCTCAATGGGAGGTTCTTTAAATTCAAAACCCTTAAAGTTCAAAAATTCTCTAAAAGAAAGCGGGAAAAGCCTGAAGCTAAGGCTCCTGCCCCTGAGACTCGTTGCTATTTCCTTTGAGAGAAGCTTTGAAGAAGAGCCGGTGATAAAAATTCTTGCACTCTTTTTTTCCAGCAGCCTTCTAACAAACCTCTCCCATCCCGAAACATTTTGAACCTCATCAAGGAAGAGATACATAATATCTGCATCTGGATTATGCTTGTAGTATAGCTCAACGATTTCCGAGAGGCCTTTTCCGGTGAGGCCTTCAAGCCTGTTGTCCTCAAAGTTGATGTAAAATAACCTCCCTACGGGCAATCCCCTCTCCATAAGTCTGAGTATAGTCTGATATAAAAGATGGGTTTTCCCGGTTCTCCTGAGCCCGAATACAACAACAGCCTGACCCAAATTCACCGGTAGCTTCAATTCACGTTCCTTAACCTCCGGGATGCCGAGTTTGTGAAATTCAGTAATTATCTCTTCAAGACTCATGTGCTCACCATCTGTACCATTTGACTAGGACATATTTAAAGTTTTTGTACTATTGGGGTAGTATATTATATCCACCAAGCACACTCCCGAGGTTCGGCCTTTTTCTTTACTAAAGGTAAAGAGTAGCAAATGCTAACGCCTCCCAACAGTTACAACATTAAAGGTTCCCAGATAGTGCATCTCCACTTCAAACCCGACTTTTCTAAGGATGAACTCCACTATCCATGGTGCCCAGACATTAACCCGCACTTTAAAGAAATACCCTTTCTCAAGATTAATGAAAAGCCTCTCTACCTGTCCTTTCACGGTGTTGATGGAAACGTGGAAGGAAATAAATGGATCTTCAACGAGCGCATCTCTATAGCCTTGATGGAGCAGTTTAACCCAGTCCGCATATTCGAGGAACAGGGCTCCGTTGGGCTTTAGCACCCTGAAAGCCTCTTGGACAATCTTATCGAAATCATAAACGCTCAAGTGAGGAAGAGGGTTCCCTAAAAGCGCGACTAAGTCAAAGCTTCCATCCGGAAAATCGGGCTTCTTGGCGTCCATAACTCTAAACTCGGCTTTATATCCCAACTCTTTCGCAATTTCCTTTGCCTTCTCCACGAGTTCCTCCTGAACATCAATCCCAATAACTTCAAACCCCAGATTTTCGAGGGCGAAGGTCGGAGATTCCCATGCCACAGCCGATGTCAAGGGCTTTACCACTTTTTATGGAGAGAAATTTTTCAAGCAGCTCTCTCTGCTTTTCCATTCTCTTTTTTCCAACTTCAGTTCTTGGGTCATACATCCAGAGCTTTTCCTTATAGGTTGGCTCAAAGGTGTAACCGAGGTTTTTGAACATAGCAGATCCCCATTATTACAACGCAAAAGAGTTTTAAAGCTTTATCGATGAAATAAAATTTGGTGGTTATATGGGTGAAAACAGGATAAAGCCATTATGCCTCTTTGTTATCATCCTTCTGCTGGTTGTATCTTCAATATCCATATATTCATGGATAAAAATCAAGCATGAGAAAGAAGTGCTTGAGGCAATACACAATTACGAGTGGTTCCAAAAGTATTATACAATATATCCTGACCTCTATGAGCTCTCCCATGTTTCTACGGCTTTTAACTATTCTATAACCCACAATGTAACGGATGAAGAGATGGAGAGTATTCTGGCGGGGTGCTATTTGAGAGTTAGGCATGTGGCAAGGATGTTTCGGGTTTTAAGTTACCAAGTGTCCAGTGATCATGCGAAATATCAAAAACTCGGGGATTCTTTTGGAAGACTCGAAAAATTCTGCTTGATGACGATAACACGTGCTGGGATTGATAAAAGAAAAACAATCAGACAAAACCTTGAAACCCTTGATGAAATTTCCAATCTGATTGGACAGCTCATGGAATATGAGAAACCCTCTGATGCTCCAATGGAGCTTATTGAAAATCTTTTGAATGTGACTGAAAAGCTGGAATACTGTTATAGTGAAAATGGAGGAATAGCTTGTGAACATCCTTGAAATATTTTACAAAGAGGCATTAGAGCTATTTCACAAAGCTGGGGGAAGCAAGGAAGAGTTCTACTGGCTCATCAGTAGCATGTTAGTTAGATATTCAGCATACAAAGAGGAGCTCGAAATTAGGAGAAAATTGATGGATCTAATAGTTCAAGAGGTTGAAGGGAAAATTCTTGACGCTGGCTGCGGTCTTGGGATTTTAACGTTCAGGATGGCACTTAAAGATGAAGTTAAAAAAGCTGTGGGCATCGATAGTAGTTGTGAACTAATCAACTTTTGCAATCATTTGAGAAATAGAATCACGGAGAAAGCAGAATTTTTATGCGGTGATTTCCTGAACGGGGAAGTTAATGGAAAATTTGACTGTGTTGTCTTTCTCTACACGCTCCACGACTATGAACCGGAGCCATTTTTAGAGAAAGCTCTCAAAATATTGAGACAAGAAGGGAGAATAATAATCGGCGATTTCGACATAAACGGGGCTAGGGAGAAAGTTAAGGCATTCGCAGGAAAAAATGGGCTGGAAATCGTTAAAGATATTACCCTTGGAAGGGCAAAGACACATGAAGGTATTCATGAAGCGTTTTTAATCACTGCCCGAAGGTGAAAATTGCGGAGACACTTACAGATACGGCAAAAGGTTTGGATGAATTATTTTATAAAATAAAAGGCTCAGCAGAAGGTAAGAGCTAACAATGAAATCGCCACACTTATATCCCAATCCCGCTTAATTAAAGATATGAAGCGTGATCTCTACGCAATCTCAGCCCTAATCCTGCTCGCCAATTTTTTAAGCGCTCACCGATTTACAACATCTTTTATCTCCTTGCAATGATTGTTCTCTCTCGAAAGCTCTGGAGGGACTTCCCAAGGTTTCTCGCAATCTCCGTCCTTGTAGGCTTCTTAGCCGAAATAATCGGTACCCGCATGTGCACGCCCTTTGGCTGCTATTACTACGAAAATCTGAAGCCCCAGGTGTTCGGTGTGGCTCTCTTCGTCCCTTTTGCATGGGCAATTTTTGGGTTTATTTCATATCTGACAGCGCGCCGTTTTTTTGGGCACAAAATGAGTAGAATAGTCTTTGCATCGCTCCTGATGGTCATCTTCGATCTCTCAATCGATCCGATTATGACTTCGTGGAGGGCATGGGTGTGGGAGACTACCACAGGGATAAACTGGTTTGGAATCCCATGGACGAACTATCTGGGATGGTTTATTGTGTCTTTGACGTTTTTCTACCTCTACGAGCGCCTTTCAAAGGGCGAAGTTGGGGAGGAGCTTTTAAAGCTCGGGCCTCCCGTTTACCTTCTGGAAATGTTCACATTCATGATTTATGCTCCTGCAGGTGTGAAAACCCCTACAGAACTTGCATTTTTCATCGCCATCCTTATAGTTTTCTCCTTCTCCTTATATCTCCAGAAATAGGAAAGTGGTCTTTTTCTGAAGTACTATCAAAACTTAAACCTAACGCTCGCCAGCTTATCTTGAGAGTATCCAACGATGGCTTCATAAATCTAATAAAGCATAAGTCCCCCATCTAGTTGAGGGGATTCCATGAGCAAAACAAAGGTGAAGCTCATAAATTACACACCAAAACCACTGGAAACTGTAACGTGGGCGGCGCTAATAAGCTATTGGGACGAATGGGAAAGTGAAGCTTTCAAAAGGACCACAATGGAGGATGTGAAAAAGCACCTTCCTAAAGTTTTAAGCTACGGACATGAGAGCATCCTTGAACATGCCAATTTTACATTCGCAATTGAGGGAATAAGCAGGGTAGCATCACACCAGCTTGTACGCCATAGACTGGCAAGCTATACGCAGCAGAGCCAACGCTACATAAAGCTAAATATCGACGACGTCGAGGAAACTTTTGTAATTCCTGAATCAATTAAAAAAAATCCCGAACTTTATGAAAAATGGAAAGGGCTTATGAAAAAAAGCATCGAACTTTACGAGGAAAGCTACCGTAAGGGAGTGCATCAGGAGGATGCGCGCTTCATTCTCCCTCAAGCGGTTCGCACAAAAATAGTTGTTACAATGAATCTGAGGGAGCTCAAACACTTTTTGGGAGTCAGAGCCTGTGGAAGGGCACAGTGGGAAATAAGGGAAGTCGCGTGGAAAATGCTTGAAGAGATAGCAAAGAAAGAGGAGCTGACGCCGATAATAAAATGGGCCAAGCTGGGTCCAAGATGCATTAACCTCGGTTACTGCCCCGAGGGGGAATTGATGCCTCAGAACTGCTGGAAGAAGACAAAAGAGAAATGGAAAAAGCTTGCTGGAACCGATTAACTTTTCTTTTTATACTTCTGTGCTGTTGGGATAAGGGGTGGTCTCATTTTTCTTTTGAAAGCCCCGCCGCTCATGGCCGGGAGGATATCAGCCCACAATCATCCCAACGGCACCAGGGAATCTCGAATATTTTTTAAAACACCAAGAAAAATCTAGAAAAACAAAAAGAATTAGCAAAAAAGTTATTTAGAACATAAACGTGAGTAGTACCAGGTGAAAGCGGTGGAAGTAGGAGAATTGGTCAAATATCTAAAACCTGGTGAAACCGTCTTGATTAAGTATGATTCCAAAAACATGCCGGCATATGTGCTTCATTACCTGATGGAGCAGGCAAAGGAGAAGAATATGCCAGTTTTAGTCGATGATTACCTGGATACCCTCTATCTGTACAAAACACACCTAGAGCTCTCGGGATATGATACCACATCAATAGAAAGTGCCAAGGTCATAAAGGTGGGAGGAATAAAGGAAGTGGGAAGGATAGTTGAGAAGATACCACTCTCAACGGGACCTGCGCTTAAAGAGAACTATAGAAAGGCATATCAAAAAGCAAAAATAGAGGGCAAAACCCTTTTAAATCCTGTCATCGGGCTGGAGAAGTTCTTCGTCATAAGTGATTCAAAAATAGATATGCTCTCAGAAATTGAAGACATAGCCCTGTATGTGGGTGATAAAACGAGAATAGCCCTTTACTTCCTCAATGAAGATGTCCTAGGCAGCACAAAGTTCAATCCGCTTCCTCTATTGGAGTCCCTAGCCACAACTCTGATAGCCGCAAAGAGGGATGAAAGAGGGTGCCTCCTAACTGTTGTCAAGTCCATAAACCCGGAAATAGAAGGAAAGAGGTTTAGAACTTAATTCATTCTGACCTCCTCCCCGCCGTGAACGACGAGGGGTTAACCCGTTGGAACCCTTGCAAAGGGGAGGAGGTCAGGAAGCCGCGTGGGATGAAAAATAGATTGCACTCCTCAAAGAAATTGAAATCTAATCCCCAAGAATTTCCTTCAAAGTATTTTTTAATTCTTTGTAGGTTTCCTCAAGTGATTCTGGAATAATCTTCGTATCTGCTACAACCGGCATGAAATTCGTGTCCCCGTTCCATCTCGGGACTATGTGGATGTGAACGTGATCTTCTATTCCCGCTCCCGCTACCCTGCCAAGGTTTACTCCAAGGTTGAAGCCATCAGGGTTCATAGATCTCTTTAATGCCTTGATCATAAGCTGGGAAAGCTTCATCATGTCAAGGAGCTCTTCATCAGTGAGCTCTTCCCATTTCCCAACATGCCTGTAGGGAGCTATCATAACATGGCCCGGATTGTATGGGTAGTTGTTCATTATCACAAAAGCGTGCTCGCCCCTGTACAGGATGAGCCTCTCTCTATCACGGTTCTCCTTTGGAAAATCACAGAATATGCACCCATCGTGCTTCGGTGAGCGGATATATTCTATGCGCCATGGTGCCCATATTAACTTCATGTTATTCCCTCCACTTCAATTCCCTTTCTCTTAAGCTTCTCCGTTAGCCTCTTCATCAGGTCTTCCATTATTAAGTTTACTGTTACGTCGACCTCAATATTGTCTATAATCGGAATTTTGTGCTCCTTAGCCTTCTCCACTATGAACTCCTGGATCCTTATTATCTCATCAAGATGTCTCAAATAGTACTCTGTAGGCCTCAGGCTCTGCATTCCCCGGGCATAAAAGCGCGATTTCAATGCTTCTTTACCCTCAACCCGTATTACGTACATAAAGCTCATATCATCAAGCGCTATATATCCCGGAACCAGATGAATGCCCTCAATTATCGTGTTAAAGCCCTCCTTCCTGGCCCTCTCGATGATGGCATTAATTCCAACGGCAACATGGCTCACCTGCCTTTCAAATCCGTATATCAAAGGTGAGACTTCTCTCAGAGGTGCATGTATATCCCTCCATGCAAGGAACGAGGACTCGTGGATTGTTGGCAAAAGTTCCTTGCTCACCATTTTTCTCATGACCTCTCTAATTGTGTCTGTTCCTATAACACTCCTGATCCCCAGTCTAAAGGCGAGCTCCGTTGCTATGGTTGATTTTCCAACCCCCGTTGTTCCTCCCAATAGGAGAATCATGGGGGGACCTCTCCGTCTAATCTCACTCCAGAAGATGTACCTCCTGGCCTCTTTCTTATATCCATGCTCAAGGAGCTTTTTATACGTGATCTCTCTTATTTCATTTTTAGAAACCACCTTTTTCTTCCGCTTTCTGAGCTCCTTCATAACCTCAGCGGCTATAGAATAGGCAACGCCCACATCAACCCCCGCCGATGTTATAGAGCGTGTGAGTATTCCCCGTGAGAATGGAAGCTTCATATTCTTGTCTTCCACAATTATCATGAGATCACCATGAGAGAATGGAGAAAGGATAAGATAAACCTTGCGGAATTAAAATGTCATCGTACTCCTCACAGGTGAGCCCTGGAAGTATCACCTTACGCCTTCCCCTCATGGTAAAGATGCAGGGCTTCTCCTTTTGTAATGCTTATCAAAAAAGTCAATTAACTTTCCAAACCATACCGTATAGAGCAGGAGATTCTCCCAAATGAGCGGTAAAATCTGCCAAATTCAAGCTTGAGTGTATTCAAACCTTCTTCACGGAGGGGAGCAAACTCATCAACAAAGAAGTTGTTGAGGGTTTCAGCCACATTTTCTGTGTAGTATCTCTTCGAGTAAAGGAGATATCGAGGCATGCCACCGAGAGTGGAGTAAAGCTCAACATTTAAAAAAAGCCGAGCTCGTTGGTTTGGAAGGCTGGGAGAAAAACTATGGCATCATTGCCCGGAGCACCGAAGACCGGGAAGAACTCGAAGCGGAAGGATTTCTCGTGTGGGATTTGGATGATATCGCCTCCAAGGCCCAGTCCTGAACCTCCAAAAGCTTTAAATAATTTACCTGCAAGTAATTTACTGGTGAGTATATTGTGTTCATAAACAGGGTTGAGGAGCTTAACATCCTCGAGGAGAGGCTGAGGAAGGGGAATGCCGAGTTTATCGTGCTCTACGGCAGGAGGAGGATAGGAAAAACGGCTCTCCTCCTTGAGTTCTTGCGGAGAAACGGGGGAATATACCTTTTGGCGAGGGAAACGAGTACTCACGAAAACCTGAAGAGGTTTTCCGGAAGGATTGCCTCATATTTTGGCGATTCCTTTCTGAGAAAGAACCCCTTCCGGAGCTGGGATGCCTTTTTTGAATATATCTCGGAGAGGTCGGAAAACCGGAGGCTTGTACTCGTAATTGATGAGTTCCCCTACCTAGTTAAGGGCTCCCCGGAACTGCCCTCCATTCTTCAGGAGTACTGGGATCTCAGGTTAAAGGAGAGTCAGATTTACCTCGTGATATGCGGCTCAAGCATCTCGATGATGGAAAAGCTACTCGGATACAGGAGCCCCCTTTACGGACGACGGACGGCACAGATGAAGCTCAAGCCGCTTGGATTCTTCGATGCAAGGGCATTTCTCCCCGGCTATTCAACGGAGGAGTTTGTCATGGCTTACGGCATCCTCGGCGGGACACCGGCTTACCTCCTTGAGTTCGACGACTCAAAGGGCATAGTCGAGAACCTAAGGGGCTACTTCCGCCCGGATTCTTTCCTGTACGGTGATGCTCTCTTCGTGCTGCGGGAGGAGCTTGAGGAGCCGAGAAACTATTTTGCGATAATGGAAGCCATAGCGAGAGGCAAAACCACCCTCGGAGAGATAATGAACGACACGGGACTTGAGAGAGCCACCGTGGGGAAATATCTGAGCGTTCTCATAGATCTGGACCTCGTGAAGAGGGAAGTTCCCGTTACCGCGAGCAGGAAGAGCAGAAAGGGGCGTTACCGCATAAAGGACAGCTACTTCACCTTCTGGTTTCGCTACGTTTATCCGAATGCCGATATGGTGGAGACCGGAATGGGAGATGAACTCGTTGAGGTTGTAATGGATGATTTGAACACTTACCTCGGTTTCGTCTTTGAAGACGTTGCCAAGGAGTTTCTCGTGAGGCTGAACCGCTCCGAGAAACTGCCGTTTAAGTTCACCAAGATTGGAAGGTGGTGGCACAGAGGGGGGGAGATTGATCTGGTGGCTTTGAATGAAAGGGAGAAAAAAGCCCTCTTCATCGAAGTCAAATGGAAAGAACTAAACGAGAAGCAAGCAAAGAGAATCCTCAAAGATTTAGAAAAAAAGGCCGAACTCGTTGGTCTGGAAGGCTGGGAAAAAATCTACGGACTGGTTGCGAAGGGAGTCAAAAATAAAGAGGGGTTAACAGAAAACGGCTGGCTCGTGTGGGAGCTTAAAGATTTGGAAGCCCTGATGGAGGAAAAGATGTAATCCTGGCAGGCGGGAGATCAGCGCGAGCAGGCTTCAAAGGTGATGATGAGGGAAGACCTGAGAAGGGTGGAAAGAATGGCATCACTGCTTTCCCCCTTCGAAGAGAAGAACCAGAGACAAAATAACCACCGCCGATATCATCATCTGGAGAACAAGCTGCAGGTCCGGCAATGAGAAACTTTTAGGAAATACATAAAGGCTAACCATATATTCCCCCGGAGGAATGCTTTCCGGATTGAACCCTTCATCACAGGAGCTGATAGTGGCATTGTACCTCGAAAGTGCATCTTTAACGAGATACCTCTTATCCTGAGGTATTTTTTCCAATAGTCTCTTCGTCTTTTCTATAACCTCCAACTCCTCCTTGGTGAGCTGTTTATGGCAGTTGTATCCATATGAACCAAGACTGCATTCTTTAGAGAGCAGAAACCTTTGAGGGTTCCCATCCACGAACATCACATGAAGCCACATGCCCTTTAACGAATGTTCAATTCCAATAACATTTGATGAATTGACTGTAGCCAGTAGATTTTCT